>NZ_SFBO01000119.1:0-4375 GCF_007095705.1 Microcystis sp. Msp_OC_L_20101000_S702 | reverse complement strand
ATCATCGAAGCGTCGTGCGAGGCGTGGAACAAGCTGATCAAGCTGCCCGAAGCCATCACGTCCATCGGACTACGAGACTGGGCACACATCGGTCAGTCATGAGGGCCGTTGGTATCACACCTTTAAAGATATACGCCTACTTCGGATAGGATTATCATAGAACCGCAAGGGCGCTTTCTTGCCTGTTCCGCAGAAAGGCGCACAGCTATGTTCATTATCAAACAAATCAACGTTATCAGTGTGCTGCTCGTAGGCGTGAATGATTGGCTGCCTTACGAGCTTTGTGATGAGCTGTGTGATTGTGGGCTCAGAAATACGGTAGCTACATCTTCAGACCACTTGCATGAAGTTCTAGCTATCACAAGTCCAACCATGATCGCCATCGTTGAGCCCCATCGTTCGGAAGACATGGACAGGCTTCGACGGAAGCTCGATGGCCTGATGGATAGGGATAGATCGTCTCTGATACTAATCGCCGATCTGAAATCACGGGACATCAACTCGACTGTGAAGGGCTTCGACATGGTCATTGACCTGTCAGCCCCTGTTCGCCTGATCTATAGACGCATCGCACGCTTGGCCGCCCTCATGCGAACTCGGCATCGGAAGCATTGAAGTATCGTGTACAACTGGTCCATCTGGGCCTTATGAACACCGACGGACCTGTGACAGTCAGCGCAGTGATTGCGCACGGCCCCGAGGGGGGGGGAAACCGCAGCGCCACGCTGATCGAGGGGACTTCCCAAGTCTGCGATGAAGCAAACGGGGTCCCTCACGCCGCCTTCAGCTTACCCTTAACAGCCTTGAACCGGCTGACGGCATGGCTTCGAACTAAAGCGAGCACATCACGTCTTCAAGAGCGTATCTAGCGTCGAAAGCGTTACCTGCTCCCATTCTGTTGGGATCGGCCCAGTCGACCGAAGGACCCAAAGTTGCCCATGGGGGACTGGAGCGACTTGAAGTAGTGCTGAGCTAGCATTGTGCTTGCAGTCGTCTTCGTAGAACGCCTCGGCTGTCCCTCGGTCAAACACAAAGGTGATCTCGGTTGTTGACCTTCCTTCCGGTTCTCGCACAAGACCGATGACGACGAAGATTGAGAAGCCCTCGGAGGTTTCAGACCCTGAGGCCCCCGGTTGCCATTCATCTACGAGACACTTGATGCGTCTGACGGCCATTTGAAGCAACCTCCGACCTTCTGAACTCCAGCACCGTTGAGAATGCCCCTATGGCATCCTCGTTCAGGCTACTGTTCTCGGAATGCCGGACATTGATACCGATCAACTCAGGGAAGTCGCTCGGGTTGGATGGTCGGTGCAGGTCTGGACCAGAGCGTCACAGCTGCCTTACCGCCTCTACACAGGCCCTTAGCTGCTCCCTGCTCGGTCCCGCTGAATATCCTCCAGCCGTCATCCCTGCCTCTTGCTCCACAGCACTATGAATGAACATTGATTGTAATGGTTTACCAGCGTTAACCGACTTGACTTACAAGGCACTACCGATTTGAGTACCCGTGCGAAATCAGGCCATCGCAGGGGACTGAACCGGGGTAACTGATGCGATCTCCGGGACACCGAGCCGTTTGCCGATGTGAAGTACCGCAAGCCCGAAGCTGACGAGTGCTAGGCAGCAATGCGGTGGAACCATAGGCTCTCCGGCACGACAATTGAGCTGGTTTCGCTAAGGCTTTTGATTTCCATGCCCACTAGCTATGGCCAAGCGAAAATCGCTGCTTCCTGTCCTAGTTTGACTAAGCGCTAGGATTTAGGTGCCCACTAGCCAAGAGCGCACGACGATTGCCAATTGGGCAAGCATCGGCACTGCCTTGAGCCGATAACAGGCTGCGATACAGCGGGACTCGCCGGTCGATAACCCCTCGTCGCATGGCCAGGGTAGGTCTCAAAGATTCCAATCCCCACTAGCAGTGATCAAGCCACCATCACAACAGCGATTGTGGGTTGCGATAACCGCTAGCATTAAGGCCCCCACTAGCCACGAGCACACAAGGCCCACCAATCCACCACGCCCTGTAGGGTCGCTGGTTGGCTGTAGCTTCCGATGACTTCGAGATTAAGCGCGGATGCCTAGCTCATATAATAACAAATAAAAGAACAAAACTCAGGTCTTAGCCTTGGTTTGAACTCTGAATTTGGATCGATTCTTTGGATCCGGAAAGTGCCTAAACTCCCCCATTTCCCTATTTGTATATAGCACATTGGGGGAGTTTCCCTCCCTCAAACATGAATAGGTATGATTTTGTTAAAACAACTCGATTCAACATACTGGCGTAACCTCGAAAACATTCACAACTCTCGTGCGCATCGCCCAACCGTTCTAGACAGACAGGTTGCCGAAGCGATCCTCAGGGCCGGGATCCTGGCTATCGAGGACAGGCAAAATCTCAAGACTTGCCATAGGGTTGTCCCTGCTCCAACCGGCTCAGGCAAATCGACCTGCTCCATCGCTCTGGCCACTGCCCTCATCGAAGCGGGGACTGGAACGAGCGTTCTGTTCGTCTGTGAGACTATCAAGCAGGCAGACGCGGTTTACCAGCAGCTGAAGGAGTTCAGCGCCTATGGTGACGTCGCCATCTGGACCAGCGAGCACGATCAAGCCAGACCCGAGCAAGGAGATAAGCACAATGCTCGGTTCTATCTAAACGATTTAGCCATCCACCGTATCGTCGTTGTCACCCATAAACTCTACAAGAGACACGCTAGCGGTTTTGCTCTGCGATACAATAACAGCGAGCGCACACTGACCATAATTGATGAACGAATCCAAGAGGTTGCGGTTTTCGATCTGGACCTCGGAGACATCGCCAAAGCACGAGACTCGGTCATGTCGGAATATGGATGTGAGAGTGACGCCTTCCGAGCGGTCGACGAGTTGTATCGCTTCGCAGACCGTAGGTGGGCTGCCAACGACAATGGCAACAGGCCTTACTGCCCGCTAATCAAGAGCCTGTCCCCCTGGTTTGATTCAGCGGAAGCTTCACAACTCTTCCACGCCAGCGAGGGGGGCCACCTCAGCAAAGTCATTGGGTTAGCCCGTTGCCTCGCCAAGGGGAATGCCTTCGTTGCCAATTGGGTCGGCGGCAAGGAAGGACGGCGTTTCATGGGTTATCATCATGACCTGCCTATTCTTCCAGGCACGATCTTGCTCGACGCTACCGCTGGGATCGACGGGGTCAACGATGTAGCAGGGTGGAGGGCGACGGTGTCTACCCCAACGCTCTCCTACGCAAACCTGGACATATGTGTGTTGGCCCCTCCGATCAGCCTGATTGGTCCGCAGGAGCGGATCAGCCAGATTGTGAGGTCACCCAAGGGTGCCAGCGACTATGCTGCGTACATTCGGGAAACGGTCCTCGCTCATACTACGCCGGGTGAGCTCGTCCTTGTTGTTACCCACAAGGCCTTGCTCGACAGTGCCTTCCTACCCGGCAACGCATCCTTCGATGATGGCCAAGCCTACGACCTTGATGGGCGGAAGGTCTGTTTCATCAACTGGGGTGCAGGCATCGGGTCGAACCAATGGCGCAATGCGTCTGCGGTCTTTCTGTTCGGTGCCTTCCATCTGCCAAAACGGACGATGGTGGCTATCAATCTGGCTCTTCAGGGCAAGCCTTCGAGCTCTGACCTGCTTGAACGGATACAAAGCCCGAACAGTCCCGAAGCTACTCTCAAGCAGTTGGAGAACGGCCACCTTGCTCGGTGGATCGTGCAACTGGCCATGCGTGGGTCAGCCCGGAACATCTCGGCGGATGGCGAATGCGGGAAACAGCGCCTGTTTGTTACCACGGACTTCAGGTGGTTCATGGAGCATCACGGTCGCCTGTTTCCTGGCGCTCGGATCACACAGGACGAGTCTGTCAGGCTTCGGCTTCAAGCTGAGCGTGGGGGTGCGACGGGCCTCGCCGCTGTTCTCTTCTCCAGCCCCGACAGCACCCTTACCACTGCGAGGATCAAGGAGTTGACCGGGATCGACTTCAGCAAGCACGGCGGTCGTTATCTAAGCGATCCGTTCGTTAAGCAAGCGATGGCCGAAGGCGGTTGGACTTTCATCAAAGGCGGTGGTCGGGGCAAGCCGAGCCGCTTTGAACGCTCGGTTTGGCCGCATGCTGACAACGATAACAATGAGTATGAGCTGGCCTTCACGGCTTGATTGAGCACTAAGCACCCTCGGATGCACACAGGTCTGTGTCTCTGGGGGTGCAATTTCTCTCGCCTGTCCAAAAAAGTAGCGAAAAATGTGAAGGCGTAATACCAAAGGCCGTTGTCACTGACTCGCGGGGGATTCCCCTCGGCTCGCGGGTGTGATTCAAGATGGCATGGAGGGTCCATGCCATGGCCAAAGCGATTGCGATCACGGGAGA
>NZ_SFBO01000118.1:0-12752 GCF_007095705.1 Microcystis sp. Msp_OC_L_20101000_S702 | reverse complement strand
TAGAGGTTTGCCAACCAAAGCGAGTATGGACTGTTGCCAATTGAGACAGTTGCTCAATAGCCCATTTCTGTCCGACCATAACTGGCGAGAAACCTTTTCCAGACTTAGCTCCTTTTCTACCAGAAGTTAAATCAACATCGGCTTTAATGTACTCAAAGTAAATATCGGTAATTGGATAGATTTTGGTTAGTTCGGAAACGACTCGAAGTTCAAGTTGAGAAGTTCAAGTTGACGATTAGCTCTGATTGAGGGAGCTAATTTTCCTTGTTTTCTATTTGAGAATCGTTTTTGTCGATGCGCTCTTAGATTAAAAGAAAGTTGGCGGTTAATCCGTCTTCCTCTACGTCCTCTTCGCATTAAGCATCGATTGTCTAGGCACTCTCTTACTCGCTTAAAAGGAAGTTCTAAGTGAGCCTTCCAAAGAGTAAAAAGGGAGGATTGAACGCCAATTCCAGAGAATAATTTACCCGGGTTAATACCAATGGCAATCGGTTGGGTTTTGCTATCAGAAGGTTCAGTGGTTAGCTGGACATAGAAAATATCTAAGTCGTTGAATTTACCGATAGCTTTTCCTTGCTTAATCCACCGCCTGGCCCGACTGGGTTTGGTGGGCATTAACGACTTTCCGTCTTTTGAGATAACAGGAACTCTTGGCATGGAGATAATCCTTAAGAGTAAAGTTAAAGTCCCTTACCGCAACACAATCCAGATGTCTTGTCTAACAACGCTTTACCAATAGAGCTGAGAGGGAATCCGAACTAGGGAAGTATTCGGAGGTCTGGGCCAGATTGTGTCTCGATGCGGTAGTCTCTACTTGCGTCGCCTAAATTGGTCTAGGCAAGCCCCGTCCCTTTTAGGGCGGGGTTAGTGACGAATCAAATTATCTCAAACCCAGTCAACGCTTCGACATTTTGTCGGAAAGCGATTAAGGCATGATTAGCTTGATACTCGACGAGACCAGAGAAGATCGCCTCCGAGACTTCCTGCGAGACAACGGTTTTGATCTCAATATTGGTGTTATAACCGACCATATCTCCCTGGCGGTTGCCGTGGCGACCTGCGCCCTGGGCTTGCGAGAGGGTATAGCCAGTTACGCCTAACTCTTGCAGCAGCTTGATCATGCGGTCTTGCAAGACGGTTTCACCAATGATGACAACCAGTACAGCCGGTTTAATGGGTAGGGATGAGGATGACATGGGCAACTCCTAAAATGGGTTTTTCAAAGACAATGTTATTGACATGCTCACCACGCCACTTTTTTAGGATGGTCGCGTCAATGGGGTTGACGCAGATAGCGAAAAACGCTTAATTGCTTAAGTCTGACACTTTCGACCCGTCCGTTTTGAGTGTCCGAATGCCGGACGGCCACTTTGAACAAGTCGAAAAAATCTCATGTTCAACCTTATTTCCTAGAAAGTTTTACTCGTTCAAGGCCGAATTTGAATTCTTTTCTGAACGAAACCCCCTACTATCTGTGGTCAGGGTTCAGTTTTTAGCTTGGTTATCGCTTTTTCCATTGTAGCTTAAAGCCGTCCTCAAAGGACGGGGTTTTCAACCCAAATTTTCGATAATAGAATACCTGACTGGGGTACGCTCAAGAGATGGCGATCGCCTCTGTTGTCGGTATCAAAATATTCTCGGAAATCGGCTTGGCATCGGGTAAGTAGTCCATAAAAAGACTCATCTGATTCATTTGTACGGGACCAAAAATAGTGGCAAAAGAAACATCGGCTGCATCTCGTCCTGTGCCAACGCGAATTAGCCCGCTCTGAGGCACAAGGCGGGTAGGATCGAAAAGATACCAGCGATCCCCTAGATAAGCCTCAAACCAGGCATGAAAATCGGGGGGATTTAAACCATAGGCGTAGCCGGAAACAAAGCGTGCTGGAATATTCAAGGCCCGACAAAAAGCAATGCCTAAATGGGCAAAATCACGACAAACGCCTACCCTTTCTATCGCTGTATCGCAAGCAGAAGTTAAAGAATCACTGCTACCAGAGAGATACAAAACATTGTCATAAATCCAGTTACAGATAGCTGTCACCCTGGAATAACCAGGGACTAAATGGCCAAATTCAGCCGCGACAAAGCGCAATAATCGATCTGACTGACAGTAACGACTCGGATAAAGATAGTACAAGATATCGAGGGGTAAATCGGCCGGCTTTACTTCAAAAATCGTACTGGGGTCTGAATAATAAGGAGATAAGCCAACGGTTGCTCGATAGGAAATTTGCAAATTGCCAGGAGGGGCATTGAGTCGAAAGTATCGGTTTCCACTGACAGAAGTGATATATTCCTCAATCGACCGTTGAGAGTTAGAATGGAGGTCTTCCTGAACAATAATCTGATGGTTGTTGCTGACAATAGCAACATTAAGAATTAGAGTGCTTGCTTGCTCAATGCTGTAGGTTAATTCACAGCCAAGCTCATACTTTAGCATATCGTTTTTCCCTGTCCTTTCAATACGAGCAGATGCTGGAGCCGAAGCCGATTGTAACGCTGCACCCACAAACAAGGCAGGTTGAAAGCTGTTCCCACGGCGAGGTTTACCAGCACACCCCAGCCAGGAGTCCAGAGCATCGTCACTAACCAAAACAGCCAGATGGCGATGTGAACGTATTCCGCGCGACGGGTTTCAGCCAAAAAACGGGACATTACGGCACAGTCCCCACCGCCAACGGATGTTTTGCGAAAACCTCCTGGGAAGAAATCCCCTGCTTCTGGCAACCGATCCTTCCATCGCTTGATCCGCAGTACCCGATTGTACCATTGTCTATCTTCCCCCCAGATTCGTGGCCGGGTCAGGCAGGTGTCCGTTTCTAGGAATTTCAGGGGAAGTCGATGACCGACAAAACCGATCAAAAGCGACCAGACTGTCCAACCGACCACACAAAGCCCGACGATTACCCCATCCGGTAACTGTAGTATAGATAATCTCATTCATTCACCTTGCCATCGGGTACTTATCCTTCGTCCTTTCCATTCGATTTGACCACGTTCGAGATTCAGAATTGCCAGCAGGAACACTGCAAGGAAGAAGGCAACCGGAATGGGGAAGAAAAAGACGATTGCTCCGAATGAACCCACTGGCCATACAATTATGGCTAACTGTATGGCGAAGGCAAGATAAAGCAGTACGTTATATAGTAAGGATGAATTCCCGACAATCGGCCAGCCAAATAGGGATGCGGGCAGACACCAAGCCGCCCAGAACAACCCTGAAAGCCAGAACACAACCGCCAGCATCCGCAGCCAAGAGACTTCCCCTGCTGCCGTTGCAAAGTTTTTGTCGAAACCAACAACCAAGTCCCGCAGCCCGCCGGGGTACATCCGATAGTCCAGTTGGCCATGACCAATGTATGCACTCACTGGCAGTCCCGCACTCTCATAAATATGAGCCATGAACCAGTCTTCTACAACATATCCTGCCACAGCGTCGTGGCCGCCGACCCGCTCATAGTCATCCTTGCTGGTAGCCATAGCCGGTCCAAAAGCCACACCACCTCTTGCTCCCAGTTTGACGGCCATCAAGCCGACGAGATTGAACAGAACCGCTAACAGTTCGTAGGGGCGTTCAGTGCGGTGATAGGGCTGAACTGAGACCAGACCACCTAAGTGTTGAACAGTTGCCACCAGCCTGCGGAGCAGCTCCTCCCCTGGCTCAGTGTCGGCATCGAGAAAGACGAGAATATCGCCAGATGAGGCTGCATATCCGGTTTTGAGTGCCCAGTTTTTCCCTGTCCAACCTGTGGGCAAAGGGCTAGTCTGCACTACTTTCACCCCGGCCTGTTCGGCGATCTGTGGGGTAGCATCGGCGGACTGGTCATCGATGACAATGATTTCGTAGGGCTTGAATGTTTGCTGCTTTAAGGCTGTTAGCAAATTAGGGAGGGTACTCTCTTCATTCCTCGCCGGAATCAAGACCGAGACTTTAGGCGAACCGACGACTGAAAGGTCTGGAAGTCGCGGCAACCGCCACATCAATCCCCAGCCTATTAGCCAGCGCACCACCAGTGTGATGGACATCAGATCCATAATAATTCAACCTTTCCTTCCGTCTAGAACATCACTCACCTACCGATACGAATTCCCTTGAGAAAACTCAGCAATCCGAACACCTTAAGAATCCACAAAACGAGGGCGATGACAACCACAATGTTCAGGATTTGCTTGATCTTGCTGTCCATCGGAATGTAGTTGTTCACGAGCCACAATAGAACCCCAACCACGATGATAACTACCATAAACTGGACTAGATCCATGACTGACCTCCTTTCTCCGATCTAATGAGTTCTAATGAGTTTCGTTAAGCATTTTATTCTCTCTATCATACACATATGCTTGTTAGGTGGCGGTACACCGTTGTGCTTGTTTCCCTCTCATGCGACCGTTCCGAACAGGGCACCCACGGCTGCGGTCAGCCCCATGGCGATCGCACCCCAAAAGGCGACTCGAACGGCCGATTTGATCACGGGGGCTCCACCAGTGCGTGCGGCCAGCACTCCCAGCGCGGTCAGAAAAATCAGAGAGTTTCCAAATACAACGGGTACCAATCTCGATTCTGGTGCTACCAGCACGGTGAGCAGCGGCATGGCTGCACCGACGGCAAACGCACCTGCCGATGCCAGCGCCGCTTGAACTGGTCGAGCGGTCAGGCTCTCGGAGATGCCCAGTTCATCCCGGGCGTGTGCACCTAAGGCATCACGAGTCATCAACTGCTCGGCGACTTGTTTGGCTAACAACGGATCGAGTCCACGAGCCACATAGATTGCCGCCAGTTCCTCTCGCTCGGATGGTTCGTCGATATCAAGTTCTTTCCGTTCCCGCGAGAGATCGGCCTTCTCAGTATCGGCTTGTGAACTGACAGAGACGTACTCACCAGCGGCCATTGACATCGCCCCAGCCACCAAGCCAGCCACCCCAGCCACTAACACCTCGCTTCGAGACGTGTGTGCCGCCGCAACCCCAACGATTAGACTTGCGGTTGAGACAATGCCGTCGTTTGCACCCAAAACTGCAGCCCGTAGCCAGCCGATTCGCCCTGTACGATGTCGTTCTCTGTGGCTTCTGGGCATTCTCTTTCTCTCCCTTATGATTAATTGAGGTGGCGAGTATTCATTTTGCCTCGTCAACCATCTGAATGGTCTTTTCCTCAACCTCTTTGGCAACTTGAGCTAACGCTACATCCTGATATAGTGCTGAAAGCATTTGCACTGGCTTAATCAGGCCGATCTGAGTTTTGCCTTTCTTTCGTAAACATTGAGATACGACACGGTAACGCCATGTTTAGGCGCATATCGGTGGCTAAAACTCCCCGAAAAGCTTGGTTTAATCAGGTCTTACTTTTCTGTGGTTCCGGCAGCAGCCTCTGCATCTAGTCTAGCGGCGATCGCTTCCAAGGTTGCTTTTTCAGCCTCTTCCATCATCGCCATCGCTAACAAGATCGCTGTAGCTGCATAGTCTTCAGCTTTATCTGCCCGATGTTCGAGCTTCTTGACTTCGCGACTCGCTCTCCATTCCTCGATATTCGACTCTACCTCAGATTCTTTTTCCTCAAATTGAGTTTTGAGTCTTGCTCTGTACTCATCAAATTCTTGTTTCTTAGCGTCTAGCTGTGCCTTCGCTTCGTCGAGTTTCGATTGAATCTCAGCTTGAGTTTTTTTCATCGCGGATTGAATGCTTTCCTTAAGGGATTTTGCTCTGTTTTCAACCGCTTCTAAATTGTCGTGGAGTTGTTTGGTGAAGTTGTCAATTCTAGTACTCATGATGCTTCCTCTTGCTGATTTCAGAATAATGTAGGCAAACCTGTGGCAATGAATTTGAGCTAAACATCGCAGCTTGGTTGCGAGTCGGAGTTTTTTGGCTTGCAAGCCAAGCCACAACGATTATTAGCTAATACGTCCCCTCAGAAATAAGTTGTAGACAATGCCAATCAGCACCAAAACCAAAAGCAGGTGAATTAAGCTGCCCCCAACGTGAACTGAGAAGCCTAACAACCAGAGAATGAAAAGTATAACAACGGCAGTCCAAACGAGATCAAACATAATTCCCTCTTTCCTTTAGATAAAAGTAATGAAAATTGATTCGGAGTAAAAGATTTCAATCGATCTTTAATTAAAGATATTTTGAACCGCATCTTTTACATCTTCTACTACATTGCGACCTTGGCTTTCGGCTTGCTTAGCTTTTCCAGCAACTTGATCGTTGCGATTACCAGTAGCCTTACCTATTGTCTCTTGAGCTTTGCCTTCAATGTTTTTTGTTACTGCTTTTGTTCTCCCTTTTAACTTCATCTTGTCTTTGATATCTTCGGCTGTATTACGAGCCTGACTTTCGACCTGCTTGGCTTTTCCCATCATCTGATCTTTGGGATCACCTGTTATGTTGCCGATCGCTTCTTGAGCTTTGCCCTCAATATCCTTTGTCATTGCCTCGACTCGATTCATGGTTGCGATTTGGTTGGGTAAAGTTGCAGCCCAACTATTTGTAGTTCCAAAGTCAAAAGCGATGGTAATTGTCAGCATTATAGTTAAAATCATGGTGACAACAAAGCGACGAATCTGTTGAAATGAAATCATTTTTTTAAACTCCAAAAAAAATTGATTGGTTAATAATCTGCTTAGACATTAGCTAGTCTTTATGGTTTCTTGATTGGCAAAATAGGGATGATTGTGTACTTTATTAACTAAGTCTTGGTACTTACCATGACGGTAACAAATATCAATTAGATGAAACCTTTGTAGATCAAGAGTTCTGTATTGCAGTAAATCCTGATATTCTACTTCCATATCTCCACAGAGAGTCTCAAATTCACTGTCAGTATAAGCATCCTTAATTTGCTTCCGTAATTGTTCTTTTGTTACAGTATTATTTGGGGTTGGTGTTCTTTGTTGGTTTGGTGGTTTTTTTGAAAATTCTGGGTTTATAGCAATTACGAAATTTTCGGATGCTAATTTTATAAATGGATGTTGAGTGGATTGTTGTTGAGGGACATTTTGGGAGATATAGTCGCATAAACGCATAATGTGAACTTTCCCATCGGAGTCAGCTGCTTCGCCCTTCAATCCTTCGAGTAAATAGTGGGTAAATAGCCCATTTTCCCAATTCTCAAATTCCCAAGATACCTCATTAGATTTGCACGAAGCGATAATAACTCGCCCTTGTCCATTAGCCATTTGATTGTAGGTTTCTTCTGATAAACCTTTTTTGATTTGAAGGTTTGCATCTTTGGGTTCACCGACTCCACCAGAGTGACAGCTATCCAGAAAAACAACTAAACGATCTGCCTTAATTTTTCGCAAATTAGCTGTAAACTCTTCACTGCTAATACAAGTTTCTTTAATTTGTTCTAAGTTAGCATCTACAGGACATAAATATTCTACCTGCGAAGATCCTTCAACAATACGCATTCCATGACCAGAAAAGAAAACAATTGCCGTGTCACCTTCTCCGGTAGAGTTAGCCAGCAAACCTAGTTGTTCAAGAATAATATCTTTGGTGGCATATCCATCTTTTAAAATATTCATTTTTTTAGGAGAATAGCCATTACGAATCAAGGCATCATATAAATCTTGGGCATCATTTGTGGTCTTGGTGAGTTGAGTAACATGGCGATAGTTAGCCACTCCAATTAATAAGGCGCAAAAGTTCATATTTGGCTCCGGTGTATTAAGGGGAATAGGTTTTCTTTTAGTGCTTTCCAGATGAATTTCATCCAATTTTTTGCCTGATTGGTGAGAATACCAAGTCTTCCAAATTTTTTGTATTCTATCGATGAATTTTAACTCCTTTGAGTAATCCGCTTCATCGAAAAAACCTTTGATTTCATAATCTACAAAGAATTCGTCAAATTTATCACCCTTGATTGATAAATTGCTAACTGCGATCGCTGGTATATTCAGGTCTTTGGCTTGGCTAAGAAGCATAACTCCCTTAAAAGAATTTTCCTTAGAAGGCTTTCTCTTTCCACCTAAACTAATATCAGTAATCAGTAAGTGGTAAGGAGTTTCTTGTGACAGAGCCTGATGTGCGTCTTCATAAGTCTCAACTTTTATGAGAGTATAATAGCAGGAGTCGTGTTGCTCAATATAACTTAAAGCTTTTTCAATCCGTCCTTCAAGGATATCATCTTTCCAACCAGGCTTATGTTCAACTAGCAAAATTCTGAATTCCCTCTCTTGCATATCAATCTCCTTATGCTTATCTGTGAAGTTAAAAGAATCCCTACTCAATTAATAGGTAAGGTAATAGTGAATTGAGATCCTTTACCTATTTCACTGTCAAAGGTGATATTACCCTTTAAACTTTCAATATAGGTCTGAGCTAACCACAATCCAATTCCCATGCCGTGTCCTGAAGATGGCATACTATAGCTAGGCTCAAAGATTAGATCACGATCTTCTTCGGAAATGCCTATCCCCGTATCTTTGACCCACACTTTAATTAAAGTTTCTCCCTCACTATCAATTAGTTGACCCCCAATTGATAAAGTTCCCCCTTCTGGCATGGCATTGGCAGCATTGCGGATTAGATTATCAAAAACATCAGTCAATTGCTGTTTACCCACCGAAATATCCGGTAAGTTGTCAGGTAATTCGATTTGTTTAACGATATTAGATGGGAAATCATCGACTTGTGCCAGAGCATCTTGTACGACTTCGGCAATATTAATCGGTAATTTATCCTCTTGCTGAATCCACACTTGCATCCGTTGAGCTTTTTGGAGAATCCGTTCTGCTGAAGCTCGAATCCGAAGTGCTTTCCCTTCGCTATAGGGATCGCCCACATCGTAAATATCTTCTGCCCATACTCGAATTGCCCCCACCTCACTATTTATTCGATGAATCAAGGAACTGGTGACGGTTCCAAGATCAGCTAAAGCCCTCACTTTAACCAGTTGTTCTCTATTTTTCACGCTTTGAATAGCAATAACAACCTGATCTGCCAAAGCTTCTAACATTTGTTTATCTCTTTCGTCAAATGCTCCCTTGCGGTAGCTTTCTAGGTTGATGACACCCACTAGACGATCTTGATCCACTATGGGAACACATAGCTCCGAATTCGATGGTTCATCGTAACGTTTGTAGCGATTGCCCTTGTCCTTAGTAACATCGTTCACTAAAACGGTTTCTCGATGTTGAGCCACCCATCCCGTAATGCCCTCTCCGAGTTTCGTGCGAATCGAAGAAGCCCCTGGTGCATTCGCTGGATGCCAAACCTCCATAACTAATTCTTGGCTTACGGAATCAAAAAGTCGAATATCTGCTAAGTCTGCGCCAGTGCATTCCAGAGATCGTTGCATAATCAGGTTTAGGAGTTGTTTATCATCTTTTAATGGGAGTTGTTTATTATCTAAGCCGATAGCGGTTTTAATGTGGCGATTAATCTCACTGAAGGCTCTCAACCATTGCTGTCGATTTTCCAGCCATTGCTGATTCATAATAGCGATCGCGGCTGAAGCGGCAAGGGTTTCAATAATTATTTTTTCATCAGGTTCAAAAACATGAGGTCGTCGATAATTGATCAAGAGTGTGCCGACAATTTGATCATTGACTTTCAGCAAAATTCCTGCTGCTGCCTGAATCTTTTCTTTTTTAGCAAACAAGGACCCTTTGAATATTTCTTGACAGGCTACATCATCAGGATAGACATTCTTTCCATGTTTGACGAGTTTAGCAGGTACATCCTCGCTATCGATTTCTGTTTGTGCTTGTTGGCTAAACTTTAGTCTTCCTGCTCTAGCGGGTTGAGAGAGAAATTGATCATTGGCTTCAATGTATCTATAAATGGTGATAGTATCAGCGGCTAGTAGATTGAGGGTACTCCAGGCAATCTGGTTCAGTAAGTCCTCTTTATCTAGATTCTTGGTCAAAGATTGAGCCACTGAATGAAGCACTTTGAGTTGAGTATTTCTGTCTCGCTGATGTTCGTAAGTTATCCCATGACGGATGGCTTCTTCAACCCGATTATGAAAGAGTTTTAGCCAACTAATTACCCTTTTGTCAAAAGGATTCTCCTTCTTGAAATGAAAATACAAACATCCTGTATATTGCTCAACAATTAAGGGAATAATAATAATTGCTTTAATTCCCAGATCAAATGCTTTTTGATTGTAATCTTTTAGGGTTATGGCATTTTGTCCCTGAGACAAATCTGGTACAAATTTTTCTTGATCATTCTTGATCGCCTTTTGACCTAGACCACCTTTTCTGGGGGGACTTTTTCTGATAAAGTCACGACCAATTAATTCAGAAAAAACTTCGTAAGAGTAAGGAATGCGATCTGCCTCAATCACTAAAGGTTTTTTCTTGATACTTCCGTCAGAAATGACTTCCAGAACATAAGGTTTTAGTGGCAATCCTTCTAAAAAATGAAGGCTAGTTCCATCAGCTTCAACTGCTTTCATGGCAATTTTAGCAATCTTGTCCAAAACGCAAGGAAGTTGAGTTTCACGAATCTTTAAAGCCCAATCACCTACCTTTTTAATTAGATCAATCACTTCTTCTATTTCAATCTTTTTTAATGGATTCTTATATCCTACTTCTATTGTTCCAATTACTTTAACTTCATCGCCTACACAGGATTCAGGTAGAAAAATTTCCGCAACACTCTGTTGACCATTATCTTGAGATTGATTTTGTCCAATCTCCTTAAACCAATTCTCAGTAACCTCGTGATTAATAAAATTTCCCCGAAGGTCATTAAACCATTGTTGATCATTTTTACCTTTATCATCCTGCACTAAAATCAGAGGAGTAAAAATCCGTATCAGATCCTGGTGATTGTTATCATCGTAAACCCATTTATCAAACCGCCCCCGTTTATCCCAACCAGCAATAACTTCAGTTCGGCAAGTTTGGCAAATATCGGCTTGAATATCTCTTAAACTGGGGTCAGGTTCTAGATAGTGCCTAGCTTTTCCAGCCCAGTCAGTTCCCTTTACTGCTTCAATAATTTGTTCTTCAGAACGAATCAACTGAATTGAAGCAAAATCATAGCCTAGCCCGATACATTGTTGAACAATGTTGGCAAAAACTTCTTCTTGTTTAAATAGCTGAAGAGTTGCCTTTTCTATCTGGGTTTCAATTTCATTTAAAATATGTTCATCCACCATAATTGTCTCCCTTTCATTTATTTTATCTTGATTGTATCTTGAATACTGTTCCTGGTTCTAACGGTTTTAAGCGATTTCTTGATGAAGAGTTCTTAGGACTTGCGTAAAAAAATACTGGCTAGACAATCCATATTCAGTAGCATAGTCCAGAACTTAAAATGAAATGACCTACTAATCAACAATCTTTTTAACTTCGTCCTTCACATCTTCGACCGTGTGACGAACTCTTGCCTCTGCCTGTTTTTCCTTGCCCTCTGCTTGAGCTTTGGGATCGCCAGTCAGATCGCCTACTGCTTCTTGAATTTTACCTTCGATATTTTTGGCGGTTGCCTTGGCTCTATCTTTTAAACTCATGATATGCTCCTTGTTAAATTGGCTTCCTAATATTAAGTGTAATAGGTGGTTGTTTGATTTCTTGAATGAATTGATTGAATTGATTGAATACGATACAAAATGTAACTCAAGGTTAAGAAGCTGTTTGAAAAGTTATCAGGAAGTAGTTGAGTCCGACTTGGCGGGTGCTAAACGTCTCAACATTAGATGTACCATCGCCGCATAAATCATCGCCTCGCTGGTAGTCGGTAAATATTCGTGATCTTTGCTTAAACGACGGAAACATCCCAACCAAGCGTAGGTTCGCTCGACTACCCATCTTTTCGGTAACAGGACAAATCCTTTTTGGTCATCGCTCCGCTTGACCACTTCCAATGCCCATCCGTAGCGTTCCTTGATTTTAGACAGAAGTTTCTGACCCCCTATCCGCCCGAATACTCCGACCCCGTTTAACTCCTCCTTCCACGGCGTTCAAACAACCGTTCGACCTTGGGAATTAAGGATAAGATTCCCAAGGCTAAGAGAGTGCTGAGAATGGCCGTCGCTTCTCGCCCCATCCCTGCCGCTACGCCGATGGCCGCCGTTAGCCATATGCCCGCCGCCGTGGTCATCCCCTTAGCCTCCTCTTGGTGCCTTCCTATAATGATCGATCCGGCCCCAAGGAATCCCACCCCAGCGATCAAACCCTGCAACACACGAGTTAAATCTGCGATCGATGCCCCAGATTGTTGAGGAATGAGGACGAAGAGTGCTGCCCCGAAAGAAACCAGCATATGCGTTCGCAACCCTGCCGCCTTGCCCTTGATCTCCCGATCGTACCCCAGTAGACCACCAAGGATCGCCGCAAGCAAGAAACGTAAAATGATGCGGATAATTTGAGCCACATCGGTGATCTCGGAGAATTCCGATAGCACAGTATTCCATATCACTTGCCACACACCCGTAGTCCCTCCTTACTTTGGCTGTACTTCATTATACAAAGTTGGCTGTAATTTCTTTATTGATGTCCGATCGTTCTACCGATAGATTGCATCATCAATCGTGACTCGGAAAAACTCACCCTCTGACTCAAACCGCTCAGTGCCAAAGTACCATCCAATCCGCAGACGGGTCGGAATGGTATAGCCACAGAATGTGCCTTCTTCCTCTATAATTCCACCGAAGTCCACATAATGGGACTTAGACCTGAGAGGGGGACAAGCGAGCTAGAAGGTAGATAGGGCAAGCGATATCGCTCTTTGTCCTTTGATGTAATCCTTCAACCGATAGCGGCTAATTTGCATTAGCTCTTCTATATTTTTTT
>NZ_SFBO01000117.1:0-26598 GCF_007095705.1 Microcystis sp. Msp_OC_L_20101000_S702 | reverse complement strand
ATGACTTAAAAATTAATCAACAACTAAAGCTTATGCTTGTAGCTAAGTGAAATCATTGATTAAGAGACCTGTACTTTTCAATGACTTTTTCAGCAAACCCTAATTACACATATCTAACCACCTCTTGCCTCTTGCCTCTTGCCTATCTTCACTAGGAAATTAATTTTGCACGACTACTTATTGGGATTAATTTTGTGTAGTGATTAACTGACGGTAATAATCGCCCCATAACCGGGCTGCCTGTTGACTACTGCCGGAAGTGGGAGAATTATTATCATTCCCTAACCAAATGCCTGTCACCCAGTGGCGACGGGGAAGATAACCGATAAACCAGAGGTCCACATAATTATTCGTAGTTCCCGTTTTACCCGCTTCTCCCATGCCAATACTGGCAGCGCCTCCTGTACCATTAGTTATCACCCCCCGCAAGAGGCTATTCATCGTTTCGGCGGTTTTAGGGGAGATTACCTGCTGATTTCTCTCGCTATCCTCGCCATAGTCATAAATAACCCGACAGGTACTCAAATCCTCCACATTTTCACAGTCGGAAGCGTCGAGAATGCGTTTAATAGCGTGGGGACGATTCCAGCGTCCACCATGGTCAAAAACCCCATAAGCGCCGGTCATTTCTAGGACATTTACCTCGCTTTGTCCTAAAATTAGCCCCGGTACAGCATTTAAAGATGATTTTACCCCCAAACGTTCCGCCACATTGACCACATTGCTTAATCCTGCCTCACGAGCAATGCGAAGGGCGACACTATTTTCCGATCGCGCTAAACTTTGAAACATATTGATGGCCCCGCTACTGCGTTCACAGGGAGAATAGGCCTGTCCTTGCCAAGAGAGTCCAGCGCAGGTATAGGTTTTATAGGGCGATATTCCCTTTTCTAGGGCGGCAGTATAAGCAAATACCTTAAAAGTGGAACCGGGTTGACGTTTAGCTTGGATAGCGCGGTTAAATTGGCTTTTTTGATAATCAACTCCCCCGACTAAAGCGAGAATTTCCCCAGTTTGACTGTTTAGGGTAACTAAAGCACCTTGGGAGTATCGATAGCGAGGGCCTTGGTTTAAAATATGAGTTTTTAAGCTTTTTTCTGCGATCGCTTGCAGCCGGCGGTCTAAACTGGTTTCAACGATAAAATTGCCCTCTTTGGCCACTTCTTCCCCTAAAAGATCCTGTAATTCCTCGAAAACGTAACTATAAAAATATGGTGCAATTGTACTAGATAGGGATTTTTTGGCTTGGGGACTGATTTCAATGCGGGATCTGCGAGCGCTGGCGGCCTCTTCTGGGGAAATCATGCCTAATTGGGCCATGCGATCGATGACACGATTGCGTAATTGTACAGAAGTGTCGTAATCTTGAATGGGATTAAATCGATTCGGAGCGGGTAACATAGCCACAAGGGTGGCAGCCTCGGAGATATCTAAATCCCTAGCGGATTTATCGAAATAAAAGCGGGCCGCATCTTCAAAACCGTAACCGGCCAGACCGAGATAAACTCGATTGAGATAGGTTTTGAGAATTGTATCCTTACTATACACCGCTTCTAATTGTAAAGCGACCACAGCCTCCCGGATTTTGCGACCAGCAGTATTTTGGCGACCGACTTCGGGGAATAAACTACGCGCTAACTGTTGAGTCAGGGTGCTGGCCCCCTGATGAATGCCTTGACGTTCCCGATTAATCATAACAGCCCGGACAATCCCCAAAGGATCGACACCAAAATGCCAGTAAAAACGACTATCTTCGGAAGCGACAAGCGCCTTGGGCAAATAGGGAGAAAAATCGCCCAGATTATCTAATTCTTGGTGAGTTTCCTGTCGCCTGGGATTGAGGGGAGTTTGACCATCCCTAGGGTAAACCACCACCGGACCGCTCACCCCGGAAGGGAGTGGATAAACATTAACTCTGCGACTTTCCCAGATAATCCCTAGAACCAATAAACTGAAAATACCCCCCGCACCGTAGAAACCATAGCGCAAAAGTCGCGCCCACAGGGGAGGGGGACAGTAGTAGGAGATGGTGACACAATTAGCTAAGTCTGGGGGGGCCAGGGTAAAGGTATCCCCATGACGCAGGGAAACGCTTTTCAGACGACGTTTACCCATATAAACCCCGTTGGTGGAGTTTTCATCTGTGAGCAGGAAATGATGGGGATTTTTCGGATCCCGCTGCAGGGAACAGTGAATCTGACTAACCACATTATTACGGATAGTAATATCACAGGAACTGGAACTACGGCCCAACAAATAGCGATCGCCAATGAGGGGATATTTGCTTTCCCCGCTGCCATTCTCGTTTTTAAGGCGTAATTCGGGAACTCTCGCCCCTTTTTTGAGATTTACCGCCTGAAAATTTACCTTTCCTTGCAATTTCTGCACGGCAACGGTGACAAGTTGACTAATTTGGGTTTTCGGCGACTGGTTAGACATAGTTTTTATCAGCTTCTGAAGGCAATAGGGGAAGCGGGGAAGTGGGGAATTTCAACTAAAACCCTAACACCCTAACACCCCAAGTCATCCCCAATATCCCTAAATTGACATTTTAGCCTCTAAAGCTTTCAGGTATTCCGTATTGACTCCCGACTCGCGAATCAGAGCAATTTTACCGGTACGGGCCACCTCGCGAACGCCAAATTTATTCAGCATTTGCATAATCGCCACCATTTTACCCGGATCCCCCACCACTTCGATGGTCAGGGTTTCCTCAGAAATATCCACAATTCGCGCTCGGAATACCTGCGCTAATTCGATCACTTCTGCTCGGCGCTCGGCGGTAGCATTAACTTTAATCAGCATTAATTCCCTTTCCACGCAAGGGGTTTGGGTGATATCCTGCACCTTGAGGACGTTAATTAATTTGTAAAGTTGTTTGGTTAACTGTTCGATGCTGTCCTCGTCCCCTGGCACTACCATCGTAATGCGAGAAACTCCCATTTGTTCAGCAGGACCGACGGCTAGACTTTCAATATTAAAGCCGCGACGGGCAAACAATCCGGCAATACGGGTTAAAACTCCCGCTTCATCTTCAACTAATACGGATAATGTGTGTTTCATGGCGATCTAAGTAGGTAGGCGTTAAAAGTTGTCAGACACCCCCCTTATCAAGGGGGGCAGGGGGGATCAGCACCCCCCTTATCAAGGGGGGCAGGGGGGATCAGCACCCCCCTTATCAAGGGGGGCAGGGGGGATCGAACCTAAAATCCATTTTTAATTTAATTATAAACAGCTACTTATCTACACAACCTATATTTAACTATTGTAAGACAGGAGGCAAGGCCAGAACAGTTTGTTTTCGCCTCACGACGATAAGAAATTTTAACAGATAAAACCCCCTACCAGCATGGCGAGGCAGGGAGCAAAAGCTGACGGCTGACTCATGATTAATTATCGGGATTTTTTGGCGATTGTCCAAAAGGGAAAAGTTTGACTGGGATTGATGATAACTCCCGTGATGCCATGGCGAGCAAAAGCATATTCTTTGGTTTGCCAAAGGGGAATATAGGGAACTTCATCGGCGAGAATTTCTTGAATTTTGCCAAAAATTTGCTTTCTTTTGGCTGGGTTACTTTCCTGACGGGATTGGGCGATTAATTGATTCATTTCTTGACTATAAAAAAATGAGCCTTGACTTTGTGATCCTCCCTCTTCGCAGCCAGTTTCTGGGGAACCTTTAGCACAATCCAAAAAGGGATAAATATAGTTATCTGCATCCAAAAAATCGGGATACCAATTGGATAGAGCAGTGGTATAAAGTCCCCGGCTAATATTACGGAAAAAGGCTGCTCCTAGGATACTATTGGGTTCAAATTGAATCATATTATCTAAATCCCGTTTTGCTAGAGCTTTCATCACTGCCGCCACGCTGCTGGAAGTGATCGATCCCGAGGAGTGCCAAACTTCTACAATTGCTGGTTTTTCTGGACTATAACCAGCAGTTTTTAGTAATTGTTTGGCTTGTTCTATATTATGGTTGCCATAGCGCTCTTTAAACACCGGTTGTGACTCGGAAAAAGTAGTAGGAATGAGACTAAAAAGAGGGATGCCTTGACCTTGTAAAATGCGATCATTAAGTAAATCTCGATCGACTAGAGAAGCAATTGCTTGTCGCACTAAAATATTATCGGTGGGTTCACTTTTGAGATTGACGCTCATAAAGTTAATTGCTGCCCCAGAAGATTCGATCGCTTGCCATTTTCCCTGGGCTGCTTCTGTGCGTAATTTTCTCACTTGAGGAGGCAGTAAAGATTGATAGGCAATATCCACCGCACCTGTTTGAAAACCGTTAAATAAATTGGCAGGATTCGAGAGATAAATTTGCACATTAACTCCCTTATTTTTGGCCGGTTCTCCCCAATAGCGATCGAAGGCTTCTAAACTAAAAGAATCGCTAGTAACTGCTTTTAATCGATAATGTCCTGTGCCGATAAATTCTTCGGGTTTAAATTTACCCTCGCCAATTTGATAAAATTTGGGTGAAACCGCACAGGCTCCGGGATAAGCTAAAAGAGCGGGAAAAGCGGCAAAAGGTCTGGTTAATTTAATAGTAATTTCGTCTTCTTTGCTGGCGGTGATTTTATCAATTGTATCCCGGAGCAGAAAGGAAGGTTCGCCACCATTTTTGATAAATCTTTCTAGGGAAAACTTCATCGCCTCCGCGTTAAAAACCGTGCCATCATGAAAGATAACTCCTCGACGTACTGGGATAGTATAAGTCAAACCATCGGGGCTAATTTGCGGCAATTCCGTGGCTAGGAGAGGCTTTAAATTAGTGGTTCCTTCGGCGTAGGTGTAGAGAGTTTCACCGAGATTATAAATAATAAAAAGTCCCGCTAACTCATAACTATCGGCAGGATCGATCGAGCGTGGTTTTAGGGTTGTCCCAATTATCAGGCGATCGCTATTCCCCTGGGGTAAATTGGAATTAGTGGACTGACAGCCCACAGTCAGAAGAAGACAGAGGCAAAATAAACTTAAATAGCGGTAAAGTTGGCGTAAAGGTCTCATCGAGGGCGATTAACGGCAGCTAGGTATCGATCAATCCTATCATTTTTGTGCATAATCTTTTCTTCTAGGTTCCCTTAAGGAACTGGGTTGATTGCTTAATTGGTTGGGTAAAATTCTTCAATAACTGCACTGATTACCCAGACAATTAAACTAAATTTTCTGGTGGAGAATGGCAAAAACTTGACCAATTTGCACAAGAAGAAGACTTAGGGTAGAAAAGGGGTTAAATGGTTCAGAATAGCTGGAGCCATGGAGGTAGATAGCAACCGATTAGAAACTCATCTTCTTTTATCTATCAGCCATTTAAGTAAGTAGTTATAATTAAATTGAAGATAGATTTTGCCTCTGATCCCCCCTTAATCCCCCCTTGATAAGGGGGGTGCCGATCCCCCCTTAGTCCCCCCTTGATAAGGGGGGTGCCGATCCCCCCTTAGTCCCCCCTTGATAAGGGGGGTGTCGATCCCCCCTGCCCCCCTTGATAAGGGGGGTGCCGATCCCCCCTGCCCCCCTTGATAAGGGGGGTGTCTGATAACTTTTAACGACTACCTACTTAGGTTAATCCTGTCCCTTCCAAACAAGCTCGATCGAAAATTGCCCCCGTGGTTACTGCCGAGGCTAAACTAGCACAAAGAAGATTGGCATCAGTAAAATTTGTTCCGCGTAAAATCGCCCCAAAAAAAATTGCTTCCTCTAAATCGGTAGCCGACAGATCTGCCCCGGACAGATTAGCGCTAGTAAAATCCGCTTGGGTTAAAATCGCCCCGACAAAACTCACTCCCCGGCCATCGACACCGCGAAAATCTGCCCCAGACAAATCTAGATGATTAAAAACCGCCCCGGCTAAAAAAGCGCCGGCCAAACTTGCCCCAGTCACGATCGCATCGAGGAGAATTGCCCCGCGTAAATCGGCATTACGAAAATCTGCTCCCCTTAAATTTGCCCCAGTTAGGTCAGCACCGCGCAAATTTGCGCGTAAATTCGCCCCTGCTAGGTCTGCACCCGCTAAATCAGCCCCTGCCAAGTTCATGCCCGCTAAATCTTTTATCTCACCCTGACGAATTGCTAATAAATCAATACTGGGAAAAGTCATGTTCAGCCACGGTTAAATACTGTAAAAATATCTTAGAATATTCGTAAACCTTTGTTAAGAAAGCGCTCCATGTCCCTAGAGCTATTATCCCTAGAAAATATTGAAGAAATCGCCCACCAATACGGATACTGGGCAGTATTTATCGGCATCACCCTGGAAAATATGGGGATTCCCATCCCGGGAGAAACCATCACCATTGTCGGCGGCTTCCTTGCCGGTAGCGGTGATTTAAACTATTGGTTAGTTTTAGTCAGCGCAATTACAGGAGCAGTTTTGGGCGATAATTTTGGCTATTGGCTCGGTCGCGCTGGAGGTTGGCCGTTTTTGTTAAAAGTTGGCAAATTCTTTCGGATTCCGCCTCAAAAACTAGAATTAGCCAAGGATCAATTTAGTAAAAATGCACCCCGGGCGGTCTTTTTCGGTCGCTTCGTGGCCCTGTTAAGAATCTTTGCCGGTCCCATGGCGGGAATTGCCCGAATGCCCTACGGTCGCTTTTTCCTCTGTAATCTCGGTGGGGCGACGGTGTGGGCGACGATTATGGTGACATTATCTTTCTTTTTAGGCCGTTTGTTCCCCTTGCACCAGTTAGTCAGTTCTATGGCTCGTTTTGGTATCTTGGCTTTAATTATCGTCCTAGCCTGGACAATTATTCACCCGATCCTTGAGTCACGGAAAAAGGTGGCTTAAGTCCGTCATTTCAGTTATCAGTTATCAGCTTTTGAAGGCAAGAGGCAAAAGACAGAATCTGACAATTCTCCTACCTAAAAAGAAGGTTAGAAACTAGGCACATCAAAGCTTTTAGCTATCCCCCAGAAAGTGAGGCTTGTTACCTCATTCTTGACGGGGAGTGATTCGTGGTGTTAATATAATTTTGTCCAAGATTACAACTATACATCAACGGTGATAGCCAAAAAAATTACTTTTTCTAATGGATTAGAATGTTACTACAGTAGTAGCAAAGAGGAAACAGAATACATTTTTTCGGAAATATTTACTGAAAGGCAATATGAAGGGCATGATATCGTCATCAAAGAAGGCGATGTGATCTTTGATGTTGGAGCCAATATCGGTCTATTCTCTATTTTTGTCAAGGGAGTTGAACCAACAGCAAAAGTTTTCGCCTTTGAGCCAATCAAGCCAACTTTTGAGGTTTTGCAAAAAAATATTCATTTGCATTCTTTAGAGGATGTTGTTTTATTTAACTGTGGATTAAGTTCAGAAAATAACCCGGCAAAAATCTTTACTTTTTATCCTAATATGTCTGCTAATTCAACCACAAAGCCAGAGGATACCTTGGCCGAATTAGAAGATATTCAAGTCGATCAGAATTTCCCAAAAATAGAAAATTTGTTTGAAGAGTTTTTCCAAGAA
This sequence comes from Microcystis sp. Msp_OC_L_20101000_S702, assembly GCF_007095705.1. NCBI lineage: Bacteria > Bacillati > Cyanobacteriota > Cyanophyceae > Chroococcales > Microcystaceae > Microcystis > Microcystis sp. Msp_OC_L_20101000_S702. The sequence continues at coordinate 19,124 of NZ_SFBO01000117.1, read as the reverse complement.
AAAGAACAAGTAGCCTGTGAAGTAAGAACTCTATCCTCCGTAATTAATGAACTCGGTATTGACTCCATTGACTTACTGAAAATTGACGTGGAAGGAGAAGAATACGAAGTATTTCAAGGCATCGAAGCTAAAGACTGGCCAAAAATCAAGCAAATAGTGGCTGAAATTCACGATAAAAAGGGACGCTTAAAGCAAATAAGCCAAATGCTGGCAGATAATGGCTTCAAAATTCAACTAGAAAAAAGAGACTTGCTACCTTCGACATTCGTGGATATTTTCCATTTATACGCTGTGCGTTAGCGGTTGAACTTTTATTCTCAAAGTTAATCTATTTTTCCAGAAAATTGGTTAATAACTGACTGAAGCGTTGGGCAATAATCGGTGCATCAAATTCTGAAACTTTCGATCTACCTGCCTTCCCTAAGAAACGAGCTTTTTCTGGATTGAGAAGCACTTCTGCCAATTTACTCGCTAAATCTTCAGCATCTAAGGGATTGGCTAATAGGCCTTGTACACCATCTTCAATCAACTCCGGTGTCGAGGAGGAACGACTGGCGACAATCGGTTTATAACTGGCCATAGCTTCAGCAAAAACTATACCAAATCCTTCTTGCAGACTAGGTAAACAAAAAACTTGACAATCAAGATATTCTTGGATCAGTTCTTGATAGGAAAGATAGCCGAGAAAAGTAACATTTTGCTCTAAATTGAGTTCTTGTGCCAGACGGCGTAAATTATTCCATTCAGGACCTTTGCTGGCAATTCGTACCTCTACATCGGGTATTTGACGGCGGAGAATTGCGGCGGCGCGGATCAAAGTGGCAACATTTTTGCGGGGATACTGGACACCGACACAAAACACCGTCGGCCTCCTCTGCTCGCGGTTTTTTTCCTCATACTTGACCGAGGCGACCGCTGCATCCCACCCTTTGAGATCAATTAGAGAATGAACAATTTCGATATTGCCATCATACTGATAAAGTTGCTTGAGTCTAGTACGCGAATACTCACTGATAGAGATGACCAGATCCGCACGATGGACGCTCACTTTCTCGGCTTTTGCCATCAATTCTAAGGAAGTTCGCACCCAACCCCGCTCAAAGGTAGCTTCATCGGCAATAATACCAAGAATATAAACAATAAAAGGGACTTTCAGGCGATCGCTGATGGCGTAACCATCCATATCGTAACCTACCACCACATCATAGTGGTCAAAGCGACGGGGATCGAGTCGCCAATTCCAAAGAAAGCGATGAGCCATATAGCCTAACGGCCCCGATGCTTTGGTTGGAGAGAAGACATCAACCAGATGACCCTGGGAGCGTAACTCGTTAGTCAGATGGATATTGGTGACGAAGGTACCACTTCCGAGCTTGACATTTTGGGGAGTTGCTGTGATGATTGCTATCTTCATTTTTTGTCAAAGTTTATGGCAGCGGTTGGATGATGATGGGAAAATCAGAACAAATAAGGTGGACAGGAGTAGGTGCGAATCAAATCTTGATTTTTCCTGATAACATTCTCAAAATCTATGGACGAACGGGTATCCTCGCGTCCGTTAGCTTTTTTCGTCAAAACGATGAAATGTCCGGATCGGGTATTAGGATGTGAGAAAACAGACGCAGATTGATTAATTATCGATAAGAAAGCGGTTATCAAAAATAACCGCTTCTGGAATTTTCCAAGAATCTCTTTAACGTTCGCGGCGCCCGAAGTTTTTGCGCTCACCGCCGCCACCACCACCAAAATTATCTTCTTTGGGACGAGCTTTATTGACTTTCATCTGTCGTCCCATCCATTCGGCCCCGTCAAGAGTTTCGATCGCTTTTGCTTCTTCCTCATCGGAGGACATTTCGACAAAACCAAAACCGCGCATTTTACCCGTTTCCCGATCTACGGGCAAGTAAACGCGACTAACCGTGCCGTATTCAGCGAATACCTCTTGCAAGTCATTTGTCGTGACGTCATAAACCAGATTACCAACGTAAATCGTCATGGATTGTCTCCCAATATCACAGCCATTTCGAGAAGGAGATCGGACACAACCCAGTCAAGGCCATCAGGGAAAAACCACTTCTGTTTGAAACCAATGCTGCTACCGAACCTAACTACTCTCTCTAAACTAGCATAGCTGATCAGTGATCAGTTATCAGTGATCAGTTATCAGTAGGAGTAGGGAGTATTAAGTGAGCAGTATTATAGGGCAGTTTTCTGCTTTCTTTTCACTGATTACTGTTTACTGTTCACTGATCACTGATTAGGGTAGCCAAGGATATTGACTAAAATCGGGGGGACGTTTTTCGAGGAAAGCCTGTTTACCTTCGGCTCCTTCGGCGGTCATATAGTAGAGTAGAGTGGCATTACCCGCCAACTCCTGTAAACCCGCTTGACCATCACAATCAGCATTAAAAGCCGATTTTAAGCAACGAATCGCCAAGGGACTTTTTTCGAGAATTTCTAGGGACCATTTAATCCCTTCCTGCTCTAATTCCTCTACCGGGACGACATGGTTAACCAAACCCATTGCTAACGCTTGTTGGGCGTTATACTGCCGACAGAGAAACCAAATCTCGCGAGCTTTTTTCTGACCGACTACCCGGGCCAGATAACTAGAGCCAAAACCGCCGTCAAAACTGCCCACTTTCGGACCGGTCTGGCCAAAAATGGCGTTATCCGCCGCTAAGGTTAAATCACAAACCAAGTGTAAAACATGACCGCCCCCGACCGCATAACCTGCCACCAGCGCGATAACTACCTTGGGGATGGAGCGAATTAATTTCTGTAAATCCAGCACATTGAGCCGGGGTACGCCATCATCGCCAATATAACCCGCCTGACCGCGCACCGTCTGATCGCCGCCGGAACAAAAAGCATATTTGCCATCGCTGTGGGGACCTGCACCCGTGAGCAATACCACCCCAATGCACGCATCCTCGCGAGCATCACAGAAAGCGTCGTAAAGCTCAAAAACTGTCTTCGGACGGAAGGCATTACGCTTATGGGGTCGATTGATGGTAATTTTGGCGATTCCCCCCCATTTATGGTAAAGAATATCCTCGTAGGTTTTGACGGATTGCCATTCAACGCTCATAGTCTCGGTTATAGGCACAGCTTTTTTACCTTACCTCATTTTGTCCCCCACGTTGAAGCAGGGAGCGCCAGAATAGGGGAATGGATAGTTGACGGACAAGGTTTAAAGCCGATTCCCTTCTTGATATTTTCTGACTATTTATTCAAAATATATTGATCCTAGTCGTGTAGATATCAGCGAGCGACCAGCAATTGCTGACCATAAAACCGAAATCGGTTATTGGGAAAGTGACACAATGATTGGAGGAAATTATCGAGGAATTATCGTTACATATATGGACAAAGCCTCGAAATTTTTAGTAGCAGGATTAGCCAAAAACAAAACCGCATCGGAAATCAACCCTTGTCACAGAAAAACTTTCCCAAGAGATTCACCCTGACCAAAGAAAAACCTTTACTTGTGACAAGGTTAAAGAATTTTGTGGACATCAAGAGTTGAGTCATACCAATTCTCCAAAGTCTGACTACAGAAGTTTAATCCCCCTAAATCCCCCTTAAAAAGGGGAACTTAAAGGGGGATTTAAATTCGATGTGTAGTTTTCATTTAGAGAAATGGTATCAGAAACTAGGAGCAGATTTTTATTTTGCTACTTCTTATCATTCGTGGGAGAGGGGATTAAACGAGCATACCAATGGACTATTGAGACAATTTTTTGCCAAAAGAACGAATTTGAAAATCCTTAAACCAGAGCAGGTAGAAAGAGCGGTTTCTAGTCGCAGATATAAACAAGCTGCTTATCCTAAATCAGATGGGAAAGATGCTCTTTGGTCTCCTAGTTATTTTGTTTCTTCTGTGGGAGGTGTGCCATTGGCAGTTCTTAAGTGCTATATTAGAGATCAAGAAAAGCTGTCGTGAAACGAAGGGGTTTTAAACCCAAATTTTCGCTAATCAGATAGCCATTATCTCAAAAACTATCACCATGACGATCGATCCGCAACAACTCATCGAACTGGCTCTCAAATCGGGAGCAGTGGCAGCCGAAGTTTATCAATCTTCCTCCCTTTCCCATCCCGTTTTTTTTGAGGCTAATCGTCTCAAACAGCTAGAAAGTTCCGAATCTGTGGGAACTGCCTTAAGATTATGGCGCGAGGGTTGTCCGGGGTTAGCGGTGGGTTATGGTGATGTGGAACCGGAAATTTTAGTAGAAACAGCGTTAAATTTATCCTATCTCAATGCCCCCGAAGAAATCGAATTTTCGGCACCACGACAGGCAATTTATGACCCGATTGGCCAGGATGTGGCGGTAGAATCTTTAATCGAGATGGGTAATCAAATGATTGGCCAAATTCGCCAAGTTTATCCTGAGGTTATTTGTAGTGGTGAATGGGAATGTGAACGGGAAATCACCCGTTTAGTTAATTCCCAGGGTTTATATTGTCAATATACCGATACAGCTTTGAGTTATTATCTGGGGATTGAATGGGTGCGGGGGGAGGATTTTCTCGCGGTTTATGATGGGGAATATACTCGCAGTACACCTCATCCCGATACGGTAATTAAACAGTTATTGCAGCGACTACAATGGGCCGCCAATAATGTGGATAGTCCCACAGGTAAATTACCAATTTTATTGACTGCTAATGCAGTTACCCTGTTATGGGGTACGGTGGCGATGGCTTTAAATGGTAAACAGATCTTAGAAAAATCCTCGCCCTGGAGTGATAAAATCGGTCAATTGGTTATGTCAGAACAGTTGACTTTATCTCAACAACCGGAGCGAGAACCCTATAGTTGTCCCTTTGATGATGAGGGAACTCCCACCAAATTTTTATCTTTAATTGAACGAGGTAGAGTTAAAGAATTCTATAGCGATCGTACCACAGCCAGACTATTAAAAACTACTCCGACGGGAAACGGTTTTCGTCCCGGGTTAGGGGTTTATCCTATGCCAGATTTAGTTAATCTAATCGTGGCACCGGGAGAGGGAACTTTAGAGGATTTAATCTCGCAAATAGATGAAGGTCTAGTTATTGACCAAATTTTAGGTCATGGGGCCGATATTTCGGGCGATTTTTCTGTCAATATCGATCTGGGTTATCGCATAGAAAAGGGCAAAATCACTGGACGAGTTAAAGATACAATGGTGACGGGAAATGTTTATACCGCTTTGCAGAATTTAATCGCTTTGGGGTCCGATAATCAATGGAATGGTTCCTGTTATACCCCCTCGCTAATCGTTGATAGTTTATCGGTGGTGGGGTAAATCAGTTATCAGTTATCAGTTATCAGTTGACCGATTACTGTTCACTGTTTACTGACCACTGAAATTACTAGGTGTAGGGCTAATTCCAGAATTAGCCCTACAATAGGCGTTGTCAAATTGAAAGATGCTCCGAATCAGCACCGGAACTAAAATTACTGTGATAGCTAAGGATTGCACTGCATCTTTCCTATTCTGATCTAACAATGCTTAATTTTTTGGGGCTTTATTTGACCTGAAAATAAGGGGTTCGCAGGTAGGCACGGATTCCCATTCTATAAGAAATTATCTGTCAAGTCGTGGGGTTTTGTCAAGCTTTTTTGGAAAAAAAAATTAACCGATGTGAGTCGGTATTTTTCAGCTTGGCATTAACGCTTTAGTTGCCGAGGCACCAAGGCGATTTAATTGCCGATTAATTTGCCATCCGAGGAGGGTTAAACCCAACCACTGACCGAAGATTGCCAAAGCGAAAGAGGGAAGTGTAGCGTATTTAGTAGCGGCAATGGGAAGAAAAGTAAAAAACCATAAAAGCGGAGATTGACTGGGATCAACTCGCAGGACAGCGAAACAGAGGAAGGGGAAAATAATCAAAATGCCGATGCTAGTGGCTGCCAGCAAAGCGCGTTTATTTGTGCTGCCTAACATCAATAATTGGGCGATAGCGGCATAGACTAAAATCATGTTCATTGCCAAGAGAAACCCGGCCGCAGTGGCTAGTTTATATTGATGGAGAGGGGCGATAAAAATAGCGGGAAGGATGAATAAAATGGCAATGGCGACGTTAACAGCCATGGCTAGGGTAGAAGGGCTTTTTTCGCCAAAGATTAGAGCTTTCCCCAGACTAATGCCCTTTTTTCCTTGCAGATGACGATAGCGCGCCCAATCTTGGAGAGTTTGACGGGGGGGAGTGAGGGCAAAAAGGATTAACAAGCCAAAAATTGCCACAAAAACGCTAAGAATGACAAAATTATCGAAAAGATAGCTCGGTTCCAGAGTTTGGAAGACAAAACCTAGGCTAATGGCGCTAAAACAGCCCATCATCCAGTAACTTTGGGGTTTACTAATAAGAGTAACGAGGGGATTATGGAAGCGACGCTGGATAATTCTGGTTAAACCGTAGGTACAGAGGGCGAAATTGAGCAAAATTAAGCCAATACCCATTATAACCGATTGCCAGAGAGATTGACCGTACCAACGCAGATCGAAGATTTGTGAGATTCCTAGATAGCGTACCGCATCGGGGGGGAGAAAGGTAGATTTAACTAGATAGGGAAGGAAAAAACTAGGATTAAAGAGAATTAACCAATCAAAGGGAGTACGGGAACCACCATAGCCCGATAAAGTAAAAATAGTGCTATAAAACACAAAGATTAAGACTGCAGCACTGCCTAACCAGGGTTGAAATCCTCCTAACCATGGCGTGGCTAAAGCGAAACTGAGGGCGGCATGATAGAAAAAGGCACAACTAGCGATCAGAACCGCGTAGAAGGCTAAAATTAACGATAGGGGAATACCTGCTAATAAACCCGCCCCCAAGTGAAAGGGTAAAGCGAGAAGACAGACGAGATAGAGGAGAATGGGAACCCCGAAAATTTTGCCGATAAAAATCGTTTTGGCGGGTTGGGGACTCAGACGGATAAAATTAAGTGTACCCCGGCACTCTTCCCCGGAAAGATCGGCGATTAATTGATAGGTTCCCACCACTAAAAGAGCGAAAATGCCGGTAATACTCAGAAAAGTGAAGATATCTAACCACCATAACCGGGAGATAATCATCCATTGACCATTTAGGTCTTGGATGCAGTATTTAAGCCCACTATAGGGATTATAATCGTTGTTATGGGGGGGATTAGCGGTACAGTAACGACTAAATCCCGCCCCTACCGACAAGAGATTCTTATAGTACAGGTAAACTAATAATTGACCAACTAGGGAGATAACCGAGGCGATCGAGATATTTTTCGGGGTTAATCTTCCTTGCCATTCTCGCATAATTTGCGGGTTGGTTTCCGTAAGGCGATCGATTATTGTCAGTATCATATTTCTGTCCTCTCTACAGCCGTCAACAGGAGCTAATCCTAGATTAACCCGGTAACTTCTCGATCGGTTTGGGGATGAAGAAATCCCTCGAGATGCAGCTAAGTAGCCGGTTATAATTAAATTAAAAAGGGATTTTAGGTTCGATCCCTCCTGAAATCCGCTCTTGATCAGGGGGGTGCCGATCCACCCTGCTAAGATAGCGTTGGGCGAGGATGCGAAGTAAGTCCTTGAATTGATCAGAGAAAAGGAGTTTAAAGGATGAAAATGACTTATCTGGAAGCTACTGCCAAATTTTACAGCGAAGTAGCCCAAACTCCCGAAGTGGGGCTATGTTGTGTTCAAAGCAGTCCTTTGCAACTGCCGGGGTTAAAAATCCCCGCCATTATGCAGGAGATGAACTATGGTTGTGGCACGACGGTGCAGGTTAATGAATTGGGCAATTCTCCCAGGGTTTTGTATGTGGGTGTGGGTGGTGGTTTAGAAGCACTGCAATTCGCCTATTTTTCCCGTCGTCCGGGGGGAGTCATTGCGGTGGATCCAGTGCCGGAAATGCGTTGGGCAGCCCAAAGAAATCTCGGCGAAGCACTGCCAGAAAATCCCTGGTTTAGTCTCGATTTTGTGGAAATTAAAGATGGTTCCGCTTTTGAATTGCCGGTGGAGGATGCCTCCGTCGATGTAGTGGCGCAGAATTGTCTTTTTAATATCTTTAAACCAGCCGATTTACAGTTAGCTTTACGCGAGGCTTTTCGCGTCTTAAAACCGGGAGGACGTTTACTGATGAGTGATCCGATCGCCCCTCGTCCAATTCCTGAACATTTGCAAGAAGATCAGCGTTTAAGGGCTATGTGTCTATCGGGGGCTTTGACCTACGATGATTATATTCAACAGTTGATTGCTGCTGGTTTTGGTCAGGTAGAAATTCGGGCCTGTCGTCCCTATCGTTTACTGGACTGTCAGAGTTATAATTTAGCCAAGCCGCTCCTCTTAGAAAGTTTGGATTCCGTTGCTTTTAAAGTAGCTATTCCCGAAGATGGGGCCTGTATTTTTACCGGCAAAACTGCTATTTATACTGGTACGGAGGCAATTTTTGATGATGGTGCTGGGCATATTTTAGCCAAAGGATTACCAGTGGCCGTCTGTGATAAAACTGCGAGCAACTTAGCTCGTTTGTCTCCCCAAGATATCCTCATCACCGAGTCCACTTGGCACTATAATGGGGGCGGTTGCTGTTAAAAAAGTACGGTCGAGGCAAGTTCGATCCCTCAGTTATCAGTTATCATTGATTAGTGATTGGTCACTGTTTAAGTAGTCGTGCAAAATTAATTTCCTAGTGAAGATAGGCAAGAGGCAAGGGGCAAGAGGCAAGAGCGGGGTTAGATATGTGTAATTAATTTTGCTTAGGTACTTACTGTTCACTGTTCACTGGACGGCTACGCCGTGCCTTTGGCAACACTGAAAAAAACTAGCCTTGCACTACCTGTTTAAGGGTGGTAAAGGTTTCTAGGTTGATTAACCCCCGGCGCTGGCCTTTTTGGTTGGAAATGCCCAAAAATACCGATTCTCCCTGTTTGGGATTGCGATCAAATCGGGGTGAAGAATTGATATAAACTAAAGCACTATCGGACTCCATGGCGAATTGACGACTTTCTCGATAGGATTCGGTGACAATACAATCCGCATGACCGCTACTATACTTATTAATCCAAGCGATCGCATCAGTGAGGGTATCCACTAACCTAAAGGCCACCGTTTTTTCTAAATAGGGTCTTTGCCAATCATTATCGGTAGTAATAGTTAAATGTTCGGGAAAATCCGCCGCTAATCGGGTATCTCCCCGCAATTTAAAGCCTTTTTCCTGCAAACTTTTAAACAAACGACTTAAAGTTGAAGAATTGTGATGGGGACTAATTAAAACTTTTTCGATCGCGTTAACCGGATCCGGTATGCTGCCATGACTATCGATAATTACCTGACGAGCTAACTCCAAGTCGCCACTAGGAGACCAATACAAATAACAGTTTCCCATGGCCGCACGCAAAACTGGAACCGTAGCCAATTGACTCACCCGACCGATTAAACTAGGGCGACCGTAGGGAATGATCAAATTAACATAATTTTCCTGGGTCAGCAACTCCTCTAGGGAGGGACTAGAATCACAGGGTAAACCACTCACACAATCCACGGGTAAACCCACATCTTCCAATGCTTCTTGGATAATTTCCGTAATCACCTCATCGGAATGACTAGAGGCATTGGAACCGCGAATAATCAAACTATTGCCACTTTTTAGGGAAAATCCCGCCGCTACCATCGCTAATTCCGGAAAACCTTCATAGACGAAGGCAATCACTCCTAAAGGCATCCTTTGGCAATAGGTTTGGGAAGGATTGAGTTGATAGGCTGCGTTAATTACCTGTTGCAGCGGATCCGATGCTTCCGCTAGTTGTTGTAATACCTCCACCGTCGTCTCTAAACGTTCGGGAGTTAACCGTAGCCAGCGAATCATTTGTTCTGAGACAGCCATCTCTCGACTGACTTCTAAATCGAGGGTATTGGCTTCTAAAATACGATCAAAGCCAGTTTTAATGGCATTAGCGATCGCAATTACTCCGCGATTTCTTTCATTGCCATTAAATTGACCTAGAGCCAGAAAAGCATTGTATGCTTGCTTAAAGATCGTCAGGGGGGGGATGGAGGAACTTTCGATCATAGATTCTTGTCTAGCGTCGATAGGCTAACCAAAAGATTAACGCGGGCAAAATAACTAATAGCATAACTAGAATTGCCCCAAAAATCACGCTTACCCCTGGCGGTGATTTTAAAATTAAGGGTAGCCAGACGACCGATAATAACAGAATTATCCCCACCATCAGGGGTAATACCTCTTGTCCAAGGCGCTGATTGGTACTCACCCAACGAAATCCCGTCCAGCGCCAACTGCGTTTATAGGGATAGTGGGGGGCTAATTGTTCGATAATTTGGCCGTTTTCCTGTAGCACAAATATTTGTTGACAGCGATCGCATCCAAAGGCATCGGTCAATAAAATCGGGCATAATGTCCCTTTCCGACGACAGGGACAAGGATAGTCTTGGTGTTGGTCGATTTTGGTATATTTATGCGGTCGCACAAGCTAAATTTTTGTTTATAAACGGTTGTTTTTAGTCGCTCGTGGTCAATAGCTCAGGGATTCAATGGTTGCCCAAAATCCTCAACCCTATTGCTCACGGATAATTCCCATCTTAAGGGATATCCCTAAATTATTCCTACTAATCTTAAGAGCTATTTCAAGATTTTTTCAAGCGGGCAACGCGATTCGAACGCGCGACATTCACCTTGGCAAGGTGACGCTCTACCACTGAGCTATGCCCGCAAGCCGTTTTTTTACACTTCCCTGAGTATCCCAAATCTCAGAGCATTTGTCAACTGGTTTGGAGCATTTTTTTACAATAATTCATCTTCTGGCCAATCCCCCAAACCGGTAATAGCTTCGAGAACCACTTCTATCTTAGCCTGTAGTCGGTTGAACTGATGTTGCAAGCGATCAAAGCACTTGTCAATGGCGGCGAATTTTTCAGTGATAGGGCGTTCCATAGCCTCAAAAGCTGCCGTAATCCGCCCCTCTGGTTCTAAATCTAATTCCAGAGTCTTGATTCTCTCGACAGCGGGGAGTGGGGACAACTAAAACCCTAAATGCTGGGGGAATTTTCTTAGCCTTCCATCAGTGCCTGTGGGGGATTATTTTCCAATAATTCTAGGGGTTTATCTTCATCCCGGGGGCGCAATTGACGCATGAGACTAGCCATTTCTAGGGCAGATAGGCCATAATTCCAGCCCAAATTACTTTTAATCCCGGCCCGTTCGAGGGCCTGTTGTAGAGTATCAGTGGTGAGAATACCGAAGACAACGGGAACACCTGTCTGAAAAGCGGCCGCAGCGATGCCTTTAGCAGCCTCGGCAGCAACGTAGTCAAAATGGGGCGTTTGTCCGCGAATAATTGCCCCTAGACAAATAACGGCATCGTAACGGTGGGAAAGGGCGACTTGACGGGCTACCATTGGCACTTCAAAGCTACCCGGTACCCAGATATAATCCACTTGTGTGCCATCGGGATTAACATCAACCCCGTGACGCTTGAGACAGTCTTGACAGCCTGATAACAGTTTATCAGTGACCAGATCATTAAAACGACCAATCACGATCGCAAAGTGCAAGGACGATATATCCTCGGTAAAATTTCCCTCAAAAACAGTCATAGGTAAAAGGGGTTAGGGGTTGGGGAGAAGTGGGGTGCGGGGTGTGGGGTGTGGGGAGAATACTGACTCCTGACGACTGACTCCTGACGACTGGCTCCTGACTCCTGTCCCCCGTCCCCCTGATCAAGACTAAATCACTAAAAAGTTTAAAATAGCGACGGCAACGACTAAAATCGCCCAAATTGCCGAACCCACATAGAGAAGGGGTTTCGATTGATCCCAGTTTTGGGGGGAAGCATAGGCAACGGGGACACCAATCACCATCAGCAAGGAAAATAAAACTAAGGCAATGAGAAAAAATTGAAAAACAATAGACATGATTGGGTTCTCCTAAAGCAGTTGATCTTTATCTAGATAATTCTCCCAGATTTGATACTTGTATGGAAGAGCCTCGCTTCCACTCAACTTAACTGGACGATCCTTCCTCTAAGTCCTCTCTGAATCAGGGGTTCCCAGGAGATATCCCTGTCAGACTGAATCCACGAGCATTTTAATTTTACTGCCAGTGACTACCCAGCCGCAGCGGGTTCTAAAATTTTTTTGATGTCTCCATCCTTGTCAAAAGCAGCATGGCAAGGGTTAGGTGGGGGAAGTGACTCCCTGTAATCCCTTGCCCAGATTACAGTATTTTCGCGTTTTCGCCAAACCTGCCCTAGAAAGGTCTCCAGACTGCTGAACTGCTAAAAGCTAATGGTCAAGCCCCCCAAACGGATGCCAGCACCAAAAATGACGAACAATACTGCTAGAGTGGTGACGGCGACTATGTGCAGGGCGAGGACATTTAAGTTTTCCTCGCTCAGTTTAGGAATGAGAAAAAAGCGGGAATGAAGGGCTAAGATGAGAGTTAATAACAGTAAAGCTAACTTAATTCCTATATAAACCGACAAAAAACTATCAAATGACCAAAAATCACGAAATCCGGGCAAATAAATCCAAGTCAGTCCTAGGCCCGTTATTACCTGCAACAATAGCGCAGATAACCCAAAACCTTCAAAATATTGCTCAAATTGACGAATTCGGTCTGGTTCTCGGTTTTTGAGGGACTGGGGTAGAACGGTGACTGCCAACAATAAATGACCACCGGCCCAGACGGTCGCCCCTAGGGTGTGGAGAATTACTAAAATTTTGAACAACATCGGTTTCTCTCAGTCATGATTTGCTAACTTATAGTTCTTGACCCGGTTATTGCCGAGCATTTAGTAATAATAGATACAGAAAAAATCCCGATAACTTCTCCTTACTAAAAAATATGGATTTAATTTTATGTCATCAAACGGCGGATTTTGACGCTTTGGGGGCAGCGGTGGGTTTATCGTTGCTGAAAGCGGGTAGTCGCATTGTGTTAACGGGGGGAGCGCACCCAACAGTAAGGGAATTTTTAGCCCTGCATCGGGATGAATTCGCTTTAATTGAAATGCGTAGTGTCAATCCGTCCCAGATTCGCTCTTTAATTATCGTTGATAATCAGTGGCGAGAGCGTCTGGGAAAAGCCTCCCAGTGGCTCGATTTAGGGCATTTACAGGCGATCGAATTGTATGATCATCATTTGGATAGTGAAAGTGATATTCATGCCTCTAGCGTCCATTTAGAAGCGGTGGGAGCCACCACGACTTTAATTGTGGAAGCTTTACAAAAAGCCCAGATTAAACCAAACTCGATGGCAGCGACGGTAATGGCACTCGGTATTCACGTTGACACGGGTTCCCTGACTTTTGCCGGTAGTACCCCCAGGGATGCCTATGCTTTGGCTTGGTTAATGACCTGTGCTGCTAACATTAAAACGATCGCCCAATACTGTCAACCGAGTTTTTCCCCGCGCTTACAGGAGTTATTTAGCCTTGCTTGGGAAAATCTAGAGATTAAAACGATCCATGACCGTAAAATCGCCCACGTTCTTCTCCATACTGCCGATTTTATCCCGGGTTTGTCTAGTGTGGCCGAGCGCCTACTGGAATTATCCGATAGTGATGCGCTACTTTTTGGCCATAGTTATAGTAAAGACGAGGAAGATAAGTCCCGACAGCGTTTAACTGTGATTGGTCGCTCTAGAATCGATGGAGTGAATCTATATCAGCTTTTTTCCCCCTATAACGGCGGTGGTCATGCTCAGGCCGCTTCGGTGAGTTTTCGCGATGTTCAGCCAGTTCAACAGTTAAACCAACTGCTGGGGGACTTAATTGCTCAAATTCCTCCTTCTCCCACTGCTAGGGATTTAATGTCTTCTCCGGTGCGGACAATTCGTCCCGATACTTCCATATCTCAAGCCGAGCGCATCCTTTTCCGTTACGGCCATTCGGGGTTATCGGTGGTAGATGAGCAGGATCGCTTAGTTGGGGTGATTTCTCGTCGTGACCTCGATTTAGCTCTCCATCACGGCTTTTCTCGCTCTCCCGTGAAGGGATACATGACTTGTAATCCGAAAACTATTACCCCCGACACTTCCCTTCAGGAAATCGAGTCGCTGATGGTAACGTATGATTTAGGGCGTTTACCTGTACTAGAAAACGGGCAGTTAGTCGGTATCGTCACTCGTACAGATGTATTAAGACAGATTCATCAAAATGAGCGGGTGCGTTTTGAAGGGTTTGCTTTGGTTTCCTGTCTTTTACCAGCGATTAAAGAGCGTTTAGAGTCGATTTTATGGTCATTCCTGCAAGCTGCCGCCGCTGCCGCTCAAAAACGCGGTTGGCATCTCTATCTGGTTGGGGGTGCGGTGCGGGATTTATTGTTAGCCACAGAAAGGGATACTTTATTGTTACAGGATATCGATTTAGTGGTGGATGGCTGCCATCGCGCCGCCGATGTGGGTGCGGGGGTAGAGTTGGCTAATTGTTTACGCGAAATTTATCCGGGGGCCCGGTTATCGATTCACGGGGAATTTCAGACGGCGGCTTTGTTATGGCACAAAGATGAGCGTTTTGGCTCGTTATGGGTGGATATCGCCACGGCACGCACGGAATTCTATCCCTATCCTGCCAGTAATCCCCAAGTGGAGGCTAGTTCGATTCGACAGGATTTGTATAGAAGGGATTTTACAATTAATGCTCTGGCAATTCGCCTAACTTCGCCGAAAGAGGGGGAATTACTCGACTTTTTTGGCGGTATGTTGGATTTACGCGCCCAAAATATCCGGGTTCTCCACGCTAATAGTTTTATCGAGGATCCGACGCGCATCTATCGAGCGGTGCGTTTTGCCACTCGGTTAGGATTTGTTATTGAACCCTTGACAGAAAGCTATATTAGGTATGCGATCGAAAGTGGAGTTTATGAGCGCTCACGGCAACAAAATCAGAATGCACCCGCTTTACAGTCCCGTTTAAAAGCGGAGTTGAATTATATTTTAGAGGCGGATTACTGGGAAAGTGCCTTAGAAAAGTTGGCCGATTTGGGGGCTTTGCACTGTTTACACGGGGATTTAAGTTTAAATCGGGCTTTATGGCGACAATTGCGCTGTCTCAGTCGTTGGTTAGATTGTTTAAGTCTGGAATTGCCGGTGAATGCTTGGTTAATGCGGTTGGAATTATTAATCGCTTCTCTGGCTGTGGGGGAAAGAATAGCGATCGCTAATAATTTACAATTGCCTAAAGATACTGTGGAGCGTTTACAAAAACTAGAAGTTATGGAAAGGGAGATTAGCAATAATTTTGCTTATGATCGACCCGTTAGTCAAATTGTCAGCTTTTTCAATGGTTATCAGGTTCCTAGTTTGTTATTGGTGGCGGTGAGGAGTGAGACTAGGATTCGGGGTTTAATCTGGCAATATTTAACTAAATGGTCGCAGATTGAGGCTCCTATCGACGGTAATGACCTTAAAGCTTTGGGTTATCAACCAGGTCCCGGGTTTAAATCGTTACTTGCGGCGGTATTGGGGGCAACTTTAGATGGAATAGTCAGCAATAAAAGCGAAGCCAGGGCTTTTATTGCTAGATTAACTAAGTCAGCAGATTAGGTATCGGCTGCCCCTTCATTTTCCGAAGATTGTCTTTGATCGCTGGAATAACCGCCTCTACCTCCTCTGGTGGTGGTACGATTAGAAGCAGCCCGGAATTGACGAGCGTAGGCGCGGTTGCGTTCCGCTTTTTCTTTTTTCAAATTACGACGTTTAGCCACAAGAATCTCCTTGGGATAATAGATAGACAAGCGGGGAAACGAGCGCTCGCTTCCCCTGTTGACAATGAAAAGAAGTTAGGTAATCATAGCCTAGAATGGTTACGATTGGGGATTAGTAGCGACGATCTCGATTGCGATTGCCACCACCGAAGGAAGATTTGGGTTCTCTTTCACGAGCTTGATTGACTTTTAATTCTCGCCCCATCCATTGAGCGCCGTCAAGAGCGGCAATAGCCTTCGTTTCTTCCTCTGGGGTTTCCATTTCCACGAAAGCGAACCCGCGTTTTTTTCCCGTTTCCCGATCCATGGGGAGGTGAACGCGCTTAATTTTACCGTATTCTTTAAAAACCTCAACTACGTCGTCTTGGTCAACCTCGAAGGGGAGATTACCAACATAAATTGACATAAAACCTATCCTTGCACAGATAAAAACAACAGATTTGTAGAGAACGAAGATTTCGGGAACTAGCTGAACCAATACTAAACAGAAACGCTTTGACCATTAATACTGACAACGAGCCGCAGTGCCGACTTTTATTCTCAACTTCCATCCTAGCACATAGCTATTAGCTTTGATCGATGCTGCCGCTCCCGCCACCGGAGCAGATAAACTAGACTAGAATGCTGCCCTATAAAATGCCCTAATTATGAGTTTATCCCCCCATCCGATCGAAACTGCCCTAAAAACCCTGGAAACTAAGGCCGAGGATTCGATTTCTGGGGTGCTTTCCCCACCTGTTGCCGAGAAACGGCAACAAGAGCCGGACTTCCTCCGGCAGTGCGTAGGATGCTCCCAAGAGGGTATCCTCGCCATACCCTCACATCTGGGTACAGTAATATATAGAACTCTATTCTTAAGGCCAGATGAGTGCTTCCTCCTTCGACTATAGAATGATCGATCCCATTTCTGGGCCGATCGATCCCAAAAAACAAGGGACGTTACGCCATTGGGGAAGTCATCCCTATTTTACCCGGCGCGCTTGGAATGTGGTACAGGAATATATTAAGCGTTTTAGTCAGGTGGGAGATGTGGTTTTAGATCCCTTTGGGGGATCGGGAGTGACTGCGGTAGAGGCTCTAGTTTTAAAGCGAAAGGCGATTTACTCGGATATTAACCCGATGGCTGGTTTTATCTGCCGCAATATCGCTGTTAGTCCCGTTAACATCGATGATTTTCGGTCTGCTTTCGATGACATCGCCAGAAATTGTCAGGAAAAGATTGAGGAAGTTTATCGAATGTCTCCAGAAGAAGCGGCGGATTTAGAGATTCCCTATTGGTATCCGCAAGGGGTTCGTTTACCGAAAAATGCGGACGCAGAATCTGTAGAAAATTTGTTTAGCAAACGTCAATTATTTTCCCTTTCTCTAATTCTCAACCAGATTGAATTAATCACCGATCCGATCATTAAAGATTTAATGAGGTTTACTTTCTCGGCAACTCTCAATAAAACCAATTTAACCTTTAGTTCCACGAGAGGAAGAATAGAAAGCCGGGGAAATAGCGGAATTATGCACCGTTATCGCTATTGGATTCCTCCTCAAACTATCGATCTTAATGTCTGGGAACAATTCGAGCAGAAATTTAAGGGGACGGCAAAATTCAAGATCGAAACTAATACAGTAATCGGTGATTTTTATCAAGAAAATTTTTCAATTTTTGATTTCTCAGCGACGGACTTAACTGGCATATCGTCCGAATCCGTGGATTATATCTATACCGATCCTCCCTACGGACAACATATTGCCTATTTAGATCTCTCGACTATGTGGAATGCTTGGCTAGGATTTGAAGTGAGCGATAACGCAAGAGAATTGGAAGCGATCGAAGGAGGAGATTTAAAGAAATCGAAAGAAACTTACATCAATTTATTATCGAATTCCATTCGAGAAATGTTTCGAGTTTTGAAATTTGATCGCTGGATGAGTATTGTTTTTGCTCACAAAGATCCCGCCTATTGGGATGCGATCGTTAAATCTGCTCAAGAAGCTGGTTTTGAGTATGTAAATTCCTCTGTACAACATTCTACTACGCCCTCATTACACAAAAAGAAAAATCCTCTGACTGTCCTATCGGGAGAGTTAGTTTTAAACTTTAGAAAAGTGAATAATCCCAAAACAATCGCCATCAGTAAAGTCGGGATCGATATCCTGCAAATTATTAAAGAAGTGGCCGAGATGACAATCGTTAAAAGTTCGGGTGCTTCCACAGAAGATATTTATAATGCGCTCATTCCTAAATTATTGGAAAATGGCTTACTAACCCAAGTCAAGAAACAAATAGATGATATTACTCCTTTGTTAAAAGAGGAATTCAACTTTTCGGAATTAGATCATCTCTGGAGAATTCGTACAAATACGAAAATCGGTTGTTTTATTCCGCTAGAAGATCGAATAAGATTTTATCTCTTGGATTTTCTAACTGCCAAAAAACGACAGGGAAAAGTAGCAACTTTTGATGAAATTATTTTTGCGGTCATGCCTAACCTGATCAACGGGACAACACCAAGCGATCAATCGATTTTAAAGGTTTTAGAAAAGTTAGCTTATTCTCCCGATGGTCGGCACTGGCAACTAGGGCAAGAAGAAGGTCTTCAGCTAACTCTCGATTTAAATATAGAGCCAATTTCTTCCGTTTTAACTGGTTTAGATTTTCCCAAACAAGCAGATAAAATTCCTCACGATCAAATTATCTACGCTCTGGCAAAAATTGCTATTGCTGTCGGATTAAAGCCTTATATTGGCAAAAAAGAACAATCTACAGGTTATTGGAATGGAGAAGCTTTTAAAGATATTTCTCTAGAAAAATTACCGATCGATAAATTAGGAAAGTGGGACAGAGATAAAATACAACAGATCGATCTCATCTGGTTTAATAACTTAGGCGATGCAGTGTTCGCTTTTGAAGTAGAAACCAGTACACCGATCACCACAGGAATCGATCGCTTTATGGAATTACTAAAAATTTATCCAGAACTGGCAGGAAAACTTGTGTTAATTGTTCCACCGAAGCGAGTCAACAAACTGAAAAAAATTCTTAAAGATTCCCACTATATTGGACATCCTCTCTATATGGAGAATAAATTAGTCTATAGTTTTTCTAATCAAATTGCCGAAGTTTACCAGAAACTCTCCTCGTCAACTAAACTAGAATTATCTGCGGTTTTTGCCTCGATCGAGTTCATTTTAAAAAAACCAGAAATCTGATGCAATCAAGAGAAGCTGGTTCCCATTGAAAGTTCTAGGTTCGACGAGGTACTCATGCAATAAGCTCCCATTTGATCAGAGGGGACAGGGAGCGTTGACATCCTCGCCGCCGTAAAACGGACGGCGATTCCCAAACCTCACGATTTGGGTTTCTGCTTCTTTCCCGAAGGATTTTTCGCACCTGCCTTAACAGATTTACTCTGTTCTGGTCTTATGGTCGCTCTA
>NZ_SFBO01000116.1:0-4662 GCF_007095705.1 Microcystis sp. Msp_OC_L_20101000_S702 | reverse complement strand
TAACAATTCTCGCACCGCTTGGTTTTGCGTTTTTCCCCGTCCTAATAATCTTAACCAAAGAGTCTCAGCAGTCACAGGCAATTGATTAATAGCGATAATTGCCGTGCGATAAAGCAAGGGAAGAAAATAGACTCCTTCTGGCCACTCTGGGTCTAATTTTGCCCCAAATCCTTCTAAAACAGTGATACCAGCCGAAGGGGATAAAATCCACAAACGAGGGGCATTGTCTTCATTGTAACTCTGATTTTCCCGTTTAGCTTGTCTTTGCAGTTCGGCTAAAATCGTCAAAAGTTTCGCTAAACAATTACGAATCTCGCTACGGTTGGGAGGATTGCGATAGGGTTCAATCAGGACAGTATTAAGGACAATTCTGCCTAATAATCCCAGATAATCGCGGTTGGGTTCGGGATTGGGGGAAAAAAATACATCTATCTGTCGAGTTTCGTCGCTGACTTCTTTGCTGATTTCGACGGTTCCCAAGGGAGAAAGTAATTGTTCAAGGTAATTTTTGGCAAATTGGTCATGGGGTTTCATGGACTGAGCAGTTAATCGATAATTCTCAATTGTATAGCTATTAAAAAAGTGGGTTATTTAAACCCACTTCTCAAGTGATGATTGGTAGTTTTTAAGATGGGAATTTTCAAATTGTGCCAGAAACTATGCGCAGCCATGGCAATTATTCTCCTTGTCAATAGTTACCAATAGTAAGATTAGACCACCTCTTCGAGAAAATCATAAATTTTATCTAATTGTTCCAAGGTCACTAAACCGTACTGCCAGAGAATCATCGGTAAATGAATTTTATCAGATTGGATCGATCGCTCGGCCATAGCGATCGATTCTTGGGGAAGGGACAATTCCTCTTGTAGAAATTGTCGGAATTGGGAATAGGCAATCGTGGACATAGGGGGACTTTTTCCTCAATAGTATATCTAGTAATTTCAATAAAACACGACCTGATCGGTTTCAAGGACAGTTAGTCCTGAGACCGTTTTTTTGTATCTAAGCTATCTAGATGATAGAGTGTGCTTTCCTAAAAATCGCTGGCTCTCTTAAGATAGTCCCGTTAGGTCTAGCAGAACTTTGTCTCTGTTTAATCTATAGCAAGAGTAAAGATTATTCAATCTATGACTTGATAGACTATAAAAATCCTAATCGATATAGTCATATCTTAAACAGTATAAATGCGTAATAGCTTATAACAGCCATACTTATACTTCCAGACAAGGGACACTTTTTATAAGAAAGTTAACACCATTTTCAAAAATTAAGGTCTTGAGATAAACTCAATCTTAATTTTATCTCCTTCTTTCACTCCTAATTCTTTCGCTCGACCCCCAGCTAGTTCGATCACTTGATTAACCATGGTGTTTGGACCATAGACAGGACAAGGATGCACCGCACAAGGGGGGACATTGAGCAAAACTGCTTTTACTATACCATCTTTTAGAAAAATCATGTCTAGAGGAATCGAGACATTTTTCATCCAAAACCCGGCCATCAGAGGTTGTGCAAAGGGAAATAGCATACCGCGATTTTTCTCCAAAGACGAGCGATACATTAAACCCTTGGCCTGTTGTTCGGGGGTTTGAGCCACTTCTAACTCAATTATCTCACCATTAATATCTGCTTTGGCCGTGATCGGTAATATTTGCCCTTGATTCTCAGTCGTAATCTGAGCCATCGAACTATTATTACCATTGAGATTAGTCGATTGACAACTCAGCAGCAACAAACCTAAAAATAGTATTAACTTGATCTTGAGCATAAATGATTTTTTACCAGTCATCATCAATAGTTATCAATACTTAATTTTCCTAGTATAAGTGAAGAATTAAGCAGATAAGACACTAACACAAAGTGGCGACAAAAAATATAAAGATAGTATTAAAAACATCTAGCCTGGGGGTGAGCATCCTTCCTTGAGGAGAGGGGCAGGATTGCTAGAACGTATATACTAGGAAAATTCTCAAAGTTATTGGCCGATTTTCTCCTTCAATTTTGCCCCAGTCTGGCAGCAGTCGATCGCCTTCGTAGGTTAAAATGCCACTTATCTATATGATCGATTATTGTAGGCTCAGGAGCAATCACCATGACCGCAGAAAGTATGTTATTTAATGGGCCGATCGTGGCGATCGTTCTCGTCCTCGTCGGATTAGCTTGGGGTTTTCTCCTCCTCAAAATCCAAGGTGGAGAAGCGGAATAGCTTGTTTTTCGGTTCATGGTTACTTTATTAGTAATCATGAACTACTTTTTCCCTTCAAAAGTAATTAAGAGAAAATCAATAACTAAAATTTTATACCCACACCTATGACCACTCCCACGATCGAGTTTTTTGTCGGTTTATCAGAAGAATTAAGCGGTGTTAGTCTCCGCAAAAATAAAAATACCGGGATTCGCAATGTCCTGATGACTTTTAAAACCCTGAAAGCGATCGAACGTTTCCAAAGTTTCACCACCCGTACCTACGGCGATCTCCGTCTCACCGATGAGGAAGGAGTGATTATAGTTATTCCCAACTCGACTAAGTTTATTTTTGGAGGAGATGAAGGAGATGAAATTCAACGGGTAGAATGTGGTTTTGAAATCACCGATGAACACTGGGAGCGTTTTCTGCGCTTTATGAATCGTTATGCGGCAGCCAACGGGATGGGGTATCAGGATAAGTGAGAAGTCGGGTGTGGGGTGATGGAGGAATGGGGAGATAGGGGAATGGGGAGATAGGGTGATGGGGAGATAGGGGAATGGGGAAATTTCAACTAAAACCCTAAAACCCTAAAACCCTAAAACCCCAACTCTCAACTCCTGAATTCTGATAGTTAAAAACCAGCTAAAATAAGGATAAATTTAGTCAAGAAACCATGAAAATAGCGATTACTGGGGCGACGGGATTTGTGGGGAGTCTATTGGTGGTCAAACTCCTTGATCGCAGCGATGACATCCTAATTTTGACTCGCAATCCCGATAAAGCCAGGAGAATTTACCCAAAGTCAATCTATCCTAAGATAGAGATTATTCCTTATATCGCCACAGAATCGGGGGATTGGCAAAAAGAGATTTCCGGATGTGACGCGGTGATTAATCTAGCGGGAGAACCGATTTCGGAACGCTGGACCTGGGAAGCAAAACGAGCAATCGTCGCTAGTCGGGAAATCGGCACCGAGAAAATTGTCGAGGCGATCGCAATTGCTGCCCAGAAACCGAAAGTTTTAATTAACTCATCGGCGATCGGTTACTATGGAACCAGCGAAACCGCTAGTTTTGACGAAAACAGCCCTCCCGGTGGCGATTTTCTGGCGGATGTCTGTAAAAAGTGGGAAACAGCCGCCCAAAAAGTTAAAGATTACGGCACTCGTTTAGTCATTCTTCGCACGGGTATTGTTTTAGACAATGGGGGTGCTTTAGGGAAAATGATCCCACCCTTCAAGCTTTTTGCCGGCGGACCGATTGGCAGCGGTCGTCAGTGGTTTTCTTGGATTCATCGGGATGATTTAATTAATTTAATTATCTATTGTCTTGATCGCCCAGAAATTAGCGGCACGTTCAATGCTACTGCACCCAATCCCGTCCGGATGAAAGAATTCTGTCAGATATTAGGGGAAGTAATGAAGCGTCCTTCTTGGTTGCCAGTGCCGGATTTTGCCCTCGAAATTCTCTTGGGAGAAGGGGCAAAAATCGTCTTAGAAGGTCAAGAAGTGCTGCCAAAAGCCACCCAAGCGATCGGTTTTGACTATCGTTATCCTAATCTAGAAGCGGCCTTAGAGGAAATTGTCCCGAAAATGTAGAAAGCTGATATACTGAGGGCAAAAATTCCAGATATTACTAATCTATGAGCAATTCTTCCGAACCGACAGCAAATTATTGTTTTTGCACTTTAGCCCTAAGAGAAAAGTATCAAAAATTAACTAAAACTCTGGCTGAAGATTTACAAAAATACGCCCCTGGGGGCAGTCTAGTGGTGGGAACTGATGCCCCTCAGTATTTTGATAATAGTCCCAATGTTATCGCTTTTAAACATACTCAAAAAGGAATTTTACATTGTTATAATGATAAACGCTTTGTTCTAGAAAAAAGTTTAAAGTTATTTCCGACAGCTATTTTTGTCGATGCGGATACAAGACTAATAGAATCATTATCGGACAATCTTGATTTTACTCCAGGTATCGTTGGTTATCATCAAAGTATGGTTGAGCATAATAAAAAATATCGTCCTCGAGATTTACCTAATTTAATTAGGGTTTCTGAAAAACTAGGAATTCCGAGTGAACAAGTAAATTGGATTGGAGAGTCTTTATTTATAGTCACTAGAGATGGAGGGAAAGAGCAAGAGTTTTTGCATTTTTGGGGGAGGATAGCACTCTATTTAGAAATGAAAGGAATGCACAGTGGCGAAGGCAGTATTATGGGACTAGCGGCAGCAAAAGTCGGGTGGACAGTAGATATCAGTGAAGCTTGGTTAATACTCAAAAACAAAAGCAATCATCTTGATGCCAGTTATCAACCTCCCATTAAAAAAGATTTTTGGCAACCTCTCCAAAAAAGACTACGCCAATTCAAAAATGAAACGCATCAACCTCAAGAGTTGACAAAGAAAGGCTCATCAGGTACTGTCTGATCATTAACAAAAACAAATCAGACCCAAAATGAGCCACCAACATCTTA
>NZ_SFBO01000115.1:0-36516 GCF_007095705.1 Microcystis sp. Msp_OC_L_20101000_S702 | reverse complement strand
AATATTCGAGGCCAAATTTTTACTATTTTCGTGATTACCGTAGCGGCAGCCGAGGCAGCCGTGGGTTTAGCGATTATCCTGACTATCTATCGTAACCGCGACACGATCGATATGGAACAGTTTAATCTGCTCAAATGGTAAGCTTTTAAATATTTACCCCCTCTCTCCCTTTTTTGGGGAGAGTTTTTTTTGGCCAATTTTCCCTGTTTGTACGGTGTTAAATGTTTGAAATTTCAAGAGTTTGTAAAGATTTAAGGGATTAAAACTAGATCCGATTAACAGGATTAAATTATGATAAGAAGAGATGTTATAGTGTGTATTTCCTCTTCGTAAATTTACTAAGTTGTAAATCTTTTGATCACTTCTATTTGAATACCAACAAATAAGGAGAAAAATTAAAAAGCCATCCTATCCTATCATAGTTGGCTTCAAGATACCTAATTCATAACTGGGTTTTATAAGTCGGATTTGGTATCAATTGTCCTTTAGGTAGTGTTCCAAACCTAGGACTAAGCTAACTTGTGGATAGGATGTACAATTAGTATTCATATCTTGATTCAGCAACGCCATTTTCTATACCTTTTAAACAGGATTTCCAGCTTTTTTCAAATCGATGATACACTCCCGCTGCTACCTCCTGTCCCCTGAATCATCCCGCAGTTTTATATTTTCTTTAGAGATGGGCTGTCCTAAAACCTGCTCAGAGCGGCCAAAAGTCAGAAAATAGAAATAAAGGTGCGATTAGAGAACTTGAGTAGCGATCGCACCTGTCAGCCGCCATTGGAGAAAGATAAAGTTATGGCAGATAACTACAGAAGTCGCATTGTTACCCAAGGTACCCAACGCAGTCCTAATCGGGCTATGTTAAGAGCGGTAGGTTTTGGGGATGAGGACTTTAGCAAACCAATCATCGGCATCGCTAACGGATTTAGCACCATTACCCCCTGTAACATGGGAATTAATGATTTAGCAATGCGTGCCGAAGCAGCCACCAGATTAGCGGGGGGAATGCCGCAACTTTTCGGGACTATCACCATTAGTGACGGGATTTCCATGGGAACAGAAGGGATGAAATATTCTCTCGTTTCTAGGGAGGTAATCGCCGATTCCATTGAAACCGTCTGTAATGGTCAAAGTCTCGATGGAGTCCTCGCTATTGGGGGTTGTGACAAAAATATGCCGGGGGCAATGATTGCCATGGCCCGGATGAATATTCCCGCTATTTTCGTCTATGGTGGCACGATTAAACCGGGGCGCTACAAAGATTGCGATTTAACCGTAGTCAGTTCCTTTGAAGCCGTGGGACAGTACAGCGCCGGTAAAATCAGTGAAGAAGACCTCATCGGGATCGAACGCAACGCTTGCCCCGGCGCCGGTTCCTGTGGTGGAATGTTTACTGCTAATACCATGTCTTCCATTTTTGAAGCCATGGGGATGAGTTTACCCTACTCCTCGACCATGGCCGCCGAAGATGAGGAAAAAGCCGATAGTACCGAAGAATCGGCCAAGGTTTTGGTCGAGGCGGTTAGAAAACAGATTCTCCCTAGCCAAATTTTGACCCGTAAAGCCTTTGAAAACGCCATTTCGGTAATTATGGCGGTGGGAGGTTCCACTAACGCTGTCCTGCACCTTTTAGCCATTTCCCGCACCATCGGGGTAGAATTATCGATCGATGATTTTGAAACCATCCGCCAGCGTGTACCGGTTATCTGCGATCTTAAACCCTCCGGGCGTTACGTTACCGTGGATCTGCATAAAGCCGGCGGTATTCCCCAAGTGATGAAAATTCTCCTGGTTAATGGTTTACTACACGGGGATGCTCTCACCATTAGCGGTCAGACTATCGCCGAGATTTTAGCCGATATTCCCGACCAACCGCCCCCAGGCCAAGATGTTATCCGTCCTTTTAGCAATCCTGTCTATAAAGAGGGTCATTTAGCCATTTTAAAAGGAAATCTGGCCACAGAGGGGGCCGTGGCCAAAATTAGCGGCGTGAAAACTCCAGTCATCACCGGGCCCGCGCGGGTGTTTGAGTCGGAAGAAACCTGTTTAGAGGCAATTTTAGCTGGAAAAATTCAAGCCGGGGATGTGGTGGTTGTCCGTTACGAGGGACCAGTAGGCGGACCGGGTATGCGGGAAATGTTAGCCCCCACTTCGGCAATTATCGGCGCCGGTTTAGGGGATTCCGTGGGATTAATTACCGATGGTCGTTTTTCCGGGGGAACCTATGGCATGGTGGTCGGTCACGTCGCTCCGGAAGCGGCGGTGGGTGGTACAATTGCCCTAGTCGAGGAGGGGGATCAAATCACTATTGATGCTCGTCAGCGTCTCTTGCAGTTAAATGTATCGGAGGAAGAATTAACCCGTCGTCGTAACCATTGGCAACCGCGCCCCCCACGCTATAAAACGGGAATTCTCGGCAAATTCGCCAAGTTAGTCTCCTCTAGCAGTCTCGGCGCTTTAACAGATCTGAATCTGTTCTAAAAGTATAACTAGGGTTTGCGGCAAAAAGCTTTTCCTGGGGGCAGGGTGTGGGGTGTGGGGTGTAGGGTGTGGGGTTTTATCGATTTTCAGGTGGTCAACTACCTAATTTTCAGGGAAAAAGCACCCACTGCTCACCCAACACTCCCACTGATAACTGATAACTGATAACTGATAAGACTGACGAACCTAATTACTATAGATTAATGACTATGACCTATCTACTTACTGTCTATCGAGCGCTCGAATGCCGTCCAGATACCTATCGGGACTGGTATGACCAAGGCAATATTTTAAGAGAAAGAATGGACTATTTGGGAGCCTTAATCAGCTACGAAAAAGCCTTAGAATATTATCCAGATGATTATTGGGCATGGTACAAAAAGGGTATGATACTAGAAGACTTGGGAATGTATGAAGAAGCGGCTGAAAGTTACGCTAACGCCGCACAGGTAAAGGCCGATAACTATTGGGCTTGGTATGATCAAGGTTGTGTTTATCTACAGGAATTAAAGGACTACGAAAAAGCGACCGCTTGTTTTCAACGGGCCCTAAGTCATAGTCCGGGGGACTATTGGGCAGCCTACCGGCAAGGGGAGGCCTATCGATTGCTCAAAAACTACGAACGCGCTATCACTTTCTATGATCTGGCCTTGGGGGCGCGACCCCGGGATTATTGGGCCTGGTATCGTCGCGGCGACGCTTTCCGGGATTGGGGCAATCCCCAAGAGGCTTTATTTAATTATCGTACCGCCCTCGATATCCGACCGCAAGATTACTGGTCCTGGTATCAACAGGGTGTGATCTTACAAGCATTACAGCGCCTGCCAGAAGCGATCGCCTGTTATGAAGAATCGTTAAAAATCGATCAAGATGATCGCTATGCGTGGTATAATGCCGCCTGCTGTTATGCCGCCCTCGGTCAACAAGAAAAAGCGATCAACTGTTTACGCGAAGCTCTAGACATAGAACCGGATATATGTGGCGAATTAGTGCGTAATAACTTTGTTTTCGATGGTTTAAGGCAAAATGAAACCTTTAATGACCTCTTGAGTTGCTATTCCCCCAGCTAAAGTCTTTTTGCAGCACCTAGGGTTTGCTGAAAGGGTTTGTCGTGGGGTGTGTGGGATTTTAGGCATTTTCAGGGAAAAAGTGCCTAAAACTTCCCCCGGATTGCTCAAATGGCTGGCACTTTTTTGATGGCAAAAAAGCCTAAAAATATTAGCCAACAAGGTTTTTAGATTCATTTAGCCGGTTTGGATTAGCTACAATTGCAATTAGAGACAAATTATTGAGAATCTTATGCGAGAACTAGACAGAGACAAAACCATCGAACAACTGAACGAAATCATGGAATTTGAACTAGCGGGAGTTGTCCGTTACACCCACTATTCCCTGATGGTGACAGGTCCCCATCGCATCCCCATCGTCCAATTTTTCCAGACTCAGGCCACGGAATCCCTCACCCACGCGCAACAAGTCGGGGAAATTCTCACCGGTTTAGAAGGTCATCCTAGCTTAAAAATTGCCCCCATCGAGGAGAGCTATGAACACAATATCAAAGCAATCTTGAGTGAGAGCCTCAATCATGAGAAAAAATCCCTTGATTTGTACAAAGCACTCCTAGAAACCGTCGAAGATGCCAGTATTTACCTAGAAGAATTCGCTCGCGGTATGATTGGACAAGAAGAATTACACAATCTGGAAATTCGCAAGATGCTGCGGGATTTTGCTTAAGCTAGGATCAAAGCTAGAGTTTATCCACTAGCTTATGAATCTTAGTTCCGCTTTACCCACTTTTATTATCACTCTCCGGGAAGGTTTCGAGGCCGCTTTAGTGGTGGGAATTGTCCTCGCTTGTTTACAAAAATCGGGTCGATCGCAACTTAACTCATGGGTGTATCGTGGTATTGGTGCGGGAGTGGTCGCTAGTGTTTTGGTCGGTATTTTGCTAGGGGGAATCCTTTTGCAAGTGGATGCCTCTCCTAGTCCTTATGTACCAATGATCAAGGAATTATTGGCCGCCACTTTTGGACTGATTGCCGTTTTGATGTTGAGTTGGATGTTAATTTGGATGACTCAACAGGCCAAATCTTTGAAATCTGAGGTAGAAAGTGCGGTAAAAGCGGGTTTAAAAGCGGAAAATGGGGCAGGAAAAGCGATTTTTCTGCTCGTTTTTATCGCTGTCTTGCGGGAGGGATTTGAAACTGTCCTCTTTATCCTGGCCCAATTCCAAAAAGATTGGCAGATACAAACCTTCGGTGCGATAGCGGGGTTAAGCGTCGCAACCTTGTTGGGAACTCTCCTATTTGCGGGGGGAGTAAAAATTAATATCCGTCTCTTTTTCCAAATTATGGGGACTTTCCTCCTCTTAATCGTTGCGGGATTACTCATCGGTGTTTTGAAACATATCGACGCAGGAATCAGTCTTTTAAGTGAAATTGACCCTTTTTATCGCAATTTCTGTCCTTCTCTCCCCTCCTCCTGTCTTCTCGGTTTTCAAGTTTGGGACGGTTCCCAAATTTTGAGCGATCGCACTTTCCCCGGACTCCTCCTCAAATCCCTGTTTGGTTATCGTCAAAACCTCTATATCAGTCAAATTGTTGCTTATATCCTCTTTTTACTGCTTATCGGTGGCCTCTATTTCCAAAGCTTACGACAACGTCCTCAAACAGTGACCAGTAAACAGTGATCAGTAAACAGTAAACAGTAAACAGTGACCAGTAAACAGTAATCAGTAATCAGTAAACAGTGAAAAGATGGCAAGAAACTGCTATTTAATACTGCTCACTTAACACATACTGCTCACTTAAAACTCAAATCTGATAACTTACCCACTGATAACTTACCCACTGATAACTGATAACTGATAACTGATAACTGATTATGACTACTTGGCAATGTGACGGTATCCCTAAAGATGGTAAAACTTATCCGCAAGCGACTGCGGGAGGTCATGAACCCTGCGAAAATACTACTCCTGATTGTCCTATCTGTGGCCTGCCTAGGGAAGCGATGGATCCCGTAACAACGACGGTTAAAACCACGGTTGTGGTCTCCCCAGGGGGGACAACTAGAGTCGGCCAAAAATCTAACTGGTTACTTCCCTTCGCTTTGATAATTACCGCTTTAACCGCAGGTTTAGGGGGTTGGAGTCTATTGCAAATGGTGATTCCCAAACCCGATACTTCCCCAGTCGTCCAAGAAGAAACCCCAGATAGGCAACCCAAGGCAACTTTTGTGAGTAATACGGCTAAAAATCCCGATTTATTTAGCCAAGGTGAGAAAATACTGCTTAATTCCACTCCTAACAAAGAAAAAGGCGCAGCGGCCTTTAAAAAGGAAGATTGGGCAAATGCGATCGCAGCTTATCAACTAGCAGCCACTCCCCAAGCAAACGATCCAGAAGGCAAAATCTATTACAATAACGCCAAAGCTAGACAAAAAGGTAATCAAAAGACTATAGCCGTTGTTGTCCCCATCGCTAACGACCCCAACAGCGCCAAGGAAATTCTCCGAGGTGTGGCCAGGTATCAAGAGGAGTTTAATAATTCTAATCCGGGTAATCCTTTGGAAATAGTCATCGCTAATGATGGCGGTGGGTTACAATCAAAAGCGATAGCCGATGATCTGATTCAATCCGGTCAAGTTTTGGCAGTTATGGGCCACGGAATCGATCCTTTTAGTCAAAAAGCGATTGAAAGTTACGAAAAAGAAGGATTAGCGATTCTTTCTCCCCTGACTACCCGTGTTAGTCAAACGGGAAAATCAACCCTGAAAACTATTCCCCTTGACGATAAATCTCAGGAAGTTTTCGGTAGTTATCTGGAAGCAGTGGCCAAAACTTTGGCTAATTATGCTAGTCAGCAAGAGAATTCTCCGTCAGTGGTTCTTTTTTATAATTCCGATAGTCCCTATAGTCAAAAATTAAGGGATTCCTTTGCTAAAGCAATAAAGCAACCGGGAGGCAAGATAGTTAAGGAAATAGACACCACCAAAGCCAATTTTAACGCTAAAACCGCCATAGATCAGGCAAAACAAGCCGGCGCTAAGGTGGTATTTTTGGCCCTCAGTAAAGATGGCGATCGCATTGATCAAGCCGTGGCTATTGCCCAAGAGTCGTCTGGAATGCTCTTATTAGGCGGAAATGAACTTTATACACCCGATATACTCATTCAAGGAGCGGATAGCATCGACGGATTAGTTTTAGCAGTACCTTGGAGTTTCCAAGCAACGGATCCTTTTGCCAAAGATGCGCTGAAAAGTTGGCGCGGTCGCGTCAGTTGGCGTACTGCTACCGCCTACGATACCATGAAAGTATTAGGAGAAGCGATCGCTAAAAGTTCTGACCGTGCTACTGTAGTCGAAACTTTAAATCGAGGAATCACCTTGCAGGGAAACACCACGGATTTTAATATTTTTAACCAAGTTCCCCTAGTACGCGCTAATCGCGGCAATGAGGGGCCAAAGGGTTCTCAATATCAGTTCGATCCTATCTAAAATAGATAATGTGATGTCGAGGAGTAGAATCAAGTCTAATTTTATGAATAATATCTTACCCATCCTAGCTTTATTAATGTCGGTGTCGGGAATTGCCGTATCTTTGGGACGGGAGGAAGTCCGATGTCATCTCGGTTTAGAATCGGCAGCTTGTCCCCAGGAAGAAGAAAAAACCAGCGAAGACACCCCCACAACTACCCGGGAATCTCCCCCCGCAACTACCCCCGCAACTACCCCAGAATCTCCCCGGATAGAAAAAACTCCCGCAGAAACTACCCGCAATAGCGAAGCTTCCCCCGAAGTTTCCCCGTCTCCTGAAAGCGAAACCCCAGTAGAATTCACTCCCATCCCAGAAAATAACCCCAGTCCAGAAGCAACCCCCGAAAATCCCCCCACCCCAGAAACCAAAGCGGTGGAAAAAACTCCAGATGCAGAAAAAAGTCCGGATGTCAATCCATCTAAAGATGGAGAAACTGAAAGTATTCCATTAGAAGTTATTCCCCCCGGACAGTAAAATCGGACAAAATCAATTTCTGGTGGGGTAGGGTTGATTCATGAATCAACCCTACAGATCCCGGACAGTAAAATCGGACAAAATCAATTTCTTGGTTAGGATAGGAACTCATGCAAGAAGTAGTTATACTAAATCTGGTTATTAAAGACTGATTATTCATTCCCTTTTTTGCATGAGTGCATGAGTAGAAAACGGGTTTCTCGGAGAAACCCGTTTTCTGTGCGTTACTCAATTGTATCTAGGGCTTGCTGAATAAAGGTGAAATGTAGGCAAGGTAAGGGTTTTGTGGCTTTTCTC
Organism: Microcystis sp. Msp_OC_L_20101000_S702; assembly: GCF_007095705.1. Lineage (NCBI taxonomy): Bacteria > Bacillati > Cyanobacteriota > Cyanophyceae > Chroococcales > Microcystaceae > Microcystis > Microcystis sp. Msp_OC_L_20101000_S702. The sequence continues at coordinate 28,724 of NZ_SFBO01000115.1, read as the reverse complement.
GCGAAACAGGTGCAAGATTTTGAGAGAATCGTGCTTCAAAACCTTGCGTCTTCATCGGCCTGCGTCCTGTAGGGGCGAAGCATTCGGATAAAAAATCTACGGTTTCACCGATAGGTTATTGCCCGAATGCTTCGCCCGTACTTTTTCAGCAAACCCTATCTAGCTTCTTTCAGCAAACCCTAACTATTGGATTAACGTTTCTTGCGAAGTCCCATTAATCCGAGTCCTGTAAAGGCCAGTCGATTTTTTTGAGAAAATTGAAGTATATTAAGTTTTATTAAGAACAATGAAACTGCAACGGTTATCGGTGATTCAAAAGTATTATAATTGTCTTTGTTATCCTAAATCAATAGTTTTTGCTTGTCAATAATTATGAATAGTTATCAAACCTATTTAACCATCGATAATTCTCAGAAGATTATCCTCTCTAACTTACCCTTTAAAGCAGGAACAAAGTTAGCCATTAACATTCAAGTAGTTGAGGATGAAAAGACAGAAGCCGATTTTGAAGCTTTATTAGATAAAACCCAGGCAATCTGGACTAAAGGAGATGGCTTAGAATATCAGCAAAAAATTCGGGAGGAGTGGATATGAAACGATTAATAGACTCCTGTATTTTAATCGACCATTTTAATGGTATTACCCAAGCTACAGTTTATCTAAAAGCTCACCGAGATGAAAGTTATATTTCTGTCATTACTAAAGCCGAAGTTCTCATTGGTTTTAATGATGATAATTCCTTTGAAAAAGCAGGAGAGTTATTAAGCCATTTTCCCCTGATAGATTTAGATGTCAACATCACTGATTTAGTCATTCAAATCCGTCGTGAACAAATCAAAAAAAAGGCAACCAAACAGCCTAACAAAAAGGTTATTCAATGGAAATTGCCCGATGCCATTCAAGCAGCGATCGCCCTTTACTATAATCTCAAATTAGTCACTCGTAATACCCAAGATTTTGATCTCAATCAACATCCATTTATTGAGATTCCCTATACCATCTAACAATAAAACTGAAACAGTTATCGGTGATTCAAAAGTATTATAATTGTATTTGTTATCCTAAATCAATAGTTTTTGCGTGTCAGTAGTTATCAATAGTTAGGGTTTGCTGAAAAAGTATGGGCGACGATCCCTAAAACCCTTACCTTGCCTACATTTCACATTTATTCAGCAAGCGCTATTTACTTTTAGTCAAAATTAATTAACTTCTAACCCCGGAATGCTTAACTGTTCAGTTTTTGGCTGTGTTTCCCCCAGATAATCCCCCTGCAACATATTAATTAAACAGCCACCAAGATGATAGGCCATATTCACGGGAACCGCATTACCAATCTGTCGATATTGAGAGGTTAAATTACCGGTAAATTGCCAATCATCGGGAAAGGACTGCACTCGTGCATATTCTCTCACAGTCAAAGGACGAGTTTCTTGGGGATGACATCTTTCTGTTTGGGTTTGTGCCGGACTACAGGTAATAGTTAAAGCCGGTTCATCCCAAGATAATCTTTTAGCATATCCTGTCCGTCCGCCGTGATTTTTGAGACTATTTTTCATATATTCTTTTTGAATATCCATCGGCAAATTCCGCCAATTGCCTCCTGCGGGAACTAAGGACATAATCTCTTTTTTTCTTTCTTTATATTCTACTCCTGGAGAACTTGGACAATTCTCTAGAGCTTTTTTCAGAGAAATAGTATAGTTTTTATATTGGGGAAAAATCGGTTTAATATTTAGGTCTTGACGGGTGGCAATAATAATTAATCTTTCTCTTTTTTGGGGAACATCGAGAAATTGGGCTGATAAAACTTGATAAGCAGCATAATAACCGATTTCCTGTAAAGCTTGCAGCATTAATTGCAGAGTTTCTCCTTTTTTATTGCTTAATAATCCTCGAACATTTTCGGCTATAGCGATTTTAGGTTGCACTTCCTGTAAACAACGAGCAAACTCAAAAAATAGGCTTCCTCTCAAATCTTCTAATCCTTTTCCTAACCCAGCATAACTAAAAGGTTGGCAGGGAAACCCTCCAGCTATAACATCTATTTTGTCTCTAAAATCAGAAAATTCAATATTTTTTATGTCTTGATTTATAACATTCCATTGCGGTCGATTGAGTCTTAAAGTATTAACACAATCTTGATTAATGTCCACCAGTAATTGTGTTTTTATTCCCGCATTTTCTAAACCTAAAGCCATACCACCACAACCAGCAAATAATTCAATAACTGTGTAATTAGTTGGCTCAACAGTTTGTAAGATTTTCAATTCTCCGGGGGATTGGTTATTTTTAAGATTGGTTAATTGCTCGAGATCAAATAACCAATCAACTTGATTGATTTTCTGACCTTTGATTAATTTTTTCTTTTGCCATGTTAGTATTTCTGCGGTAGTTACACCGAGAATATTAGCGGCTTTTTGTAGATTTACCTGAGTCATAACCAATAATTAGCAACCTATCTACATCTTGATTATAAATCACATTAGCTAAACTTGATAAACAACAATAAAGGCTGAACAAGGTTCAGCCTCCAGTATAACTTTTAACTATTTCCTAATTGCGTCCCGGAACTGTATATTTAAAATTCATCGGGCCAGTATAACCAGAAACCTCCGCTAATTTCTCTAATCTTTGGGTTCCCGAATATTCTTGACCCTTAATAATCCAAGTGGGGAAACCTTTAATTCCGGCATCGCGACAAGCTTGGGGATTACCATTAACCCCTTGGGGATCGCATTCGATATAAACCCCTTCTTTTTTGAGGATTTCTCCCGCTTCCTTACCAAACAACTGTTTTTGATCGTAACAGTGGGGACACCAAAAAGCCCCGTATTCCTTCGCACCAATTGCTTTTAAATGTTTAGCCAGGGCGATTTCTGCCTTTCCCGAAACCGTGGTTACTTCCCAACCGTAGGGAGGTTTAGCCTCTGTCATTGGCCGGGTAATTTCTTCTTTTCCTCCTGCCACCGTCGGGGAATTTACTCCCGTATAAACCGCTAAAGTTCCCACCAAAGTAATCATCGCCACCACAACCATCGGCAGTATAATTTGTCCTAAACCTTCCCATTCGCGACCGATAATTGTGAGAATTAATAAGGTTAAAGCGAACAAAGCCGAAGTAATGCAGTAGGGACACAATTCCTTTAAGTCCGTGGCTAGAATATACATTAAATAACCACTAAATACCGCCATCGCCGTCGCCCCCGCTAACAGCAATAACCAAGTATTATTTTCTAAACTTTTGCGGAGATTTTTCTGAGTTTCCCCATTAATAAATAGAGGACTGAGGGCAAAAACCGCCATGGCAATATAGGCCAAAAAACCGAACAAACTCAAGGGCAGCCCGAAAACCGTAGCGTAGGGACTATTAAGCACACCAGTACAACCAGCCCCATCACTAGCCCCGGCGGTACAGGCCGCGGCCCCTCCCATCAGTTTGGTAATGGTTAAATAGCCAGTTAGAATCGCTCCCACGATCGAAACGCCCCCAATTAGAGGCCGAGAGTAGCGATGAATCCAAGGTACAGAACGACGACGCATAATATTATTTAGATTAAATTACAGCAGAATTCAGGAGTCAGGAGTCAGGAGAGAAATCTAAATGTACTTTGTTGAAAGGAAAAATTCCCTAACCATATTGTGTTAATTAGGACGTTTTCAATTCCTAAAAACTTAGGATAGCTATCCCCTGAAACTATCCGCCATTCTAGCAAGGGGTTATGTGGACAGAGGCAAAGAAGGCAGAGAATTATTAATTTTTGCCTTTTGATCGTTGATCTGCCGGGCCGTTTCCACAAATTGCGACACCCGGATCGGATCCACCGGTTCAGTAATTTTGCCATGACGCTTGAGGGAACTAGCCACGATCACCCCATCAGCAGCCGGCAGTAACCGCCCGATATTGTCCAAATCAGCCCCGCTGCCGATAAAAACCGGTGTTCCCTTGGCCGCCGCCACTGCCAGTTCCAAATCCTCAAAACTAGGGGGGCTACCGGTGGACCAACCGGAGAGGATCACCCCGTCTGCCAGTCCCCGTTCGATCGTATCTTGCACTGCCGTGGTCAGATTAGGGGTTCCCAAGGGGCGGGCGTGTTTAACCAAAACATCCGCTAAAATTTTGACCTCAGACCCCAATTCGCGCCGATAACGCAGGAGTTCGTGGGCCTGACCCTCAATAATGCCCTGATCGGTGGCCATAACCCCCGTTAGCACATTAACCCGAATAAATTGGGCATTGACACAGGTAGCGATCGCTAAGGCACTATGGGCATCATTGCGGAGAACATTAAGACCAATCGGTAGGACCACCAGATTTTTAATGCGATCAACAATTAAAGTCATGGCACTAACCACGGCGGGATCCACCTGTTGCTTAGTAAAGGGGGCATCAAAAAAATTCTCGATAATCAAACCATCAACACCACCGGCAGCCAAAGCCGTCGCCTCCTGTTCAGCCCGCTCGATCACCGTCTTGAGACTGCCACCCCAACGGGGGGAAGTGGGCAGGGGGGCGAGATGAACCACGCCAATAATCGGGTTTTTTGTCTTGAAAGTTGCAATTAAGTTCACAGCGTCTACTACTCTTAGCGTCCCCAACCATGCGCCGCTCACCCATTTTAACAGGGTGAAGGCCTACCCACGGTTCCACGGGGGGGAAATTATTTTAACTTAGTGCCAGCATTCGTCCCATCGCACTAAGCGCGATGGGACGGGGCTTTTCAAGGGGCGAAGTAATTCGCCCCACAGTTCCCCTCATCAATGCTGACTTTGTGTATAGACAATTCCAAAAAACTATGTTATCATAAACGGGTCTTGACCACTATTCCTTAAGCGATAACCGAGCTTCGGCGGGTCGTGTTGCAAGAAAAAGTGTGGGTCTTAGGAACTAGGACTGCTGCCTGTAGAGGGAAGGTAAGACTTGCTATCTTTTGAGGTAGAAAGCGCATCCCATTGAAGCAGGAAGCTCTCAAATCCGTTGAGAGTAGTTCACAATGTCTTAACATTAAAAGAGAAGTTTAAGATTTGGTTGATACTCGATCGCATGGGCAATAAGCCAACCATCGCTATCTCACACCTAGGCTGTGAGAAAAACCGGATCGACTCCGAGCATATGTTAGGACTGCTGGCCAAGGCCGGCTATCCCGTAGATAATGACGAGGAGTTGGCCGATTACGTTATCGTTAATACCTGTAGTTTCATTCAAGCAGCTAGAGAAGAATCCGTTCGCACCCTCGTGGAACTGGCGGAAGCTAATAAAAAAATTATTATCTCCGGCTGTATGGCCCAACATTTCCAAGATGAACTCCTGACGGAATTGCCGGAAGCCGTGGCCATTGTCGGCACAGGGGATTATCAGAAAATTGTCGAGATCGTCGAACGGGTAGAGACGGGAGAACGAGTCAAAGAAGTCAGCGCCGATCCCACTTTTATCGCCGATGAAAATCTGCCCCGTTATCGCACCACTACCGAAGGAGTCGCCTATCTGCGGGTGGCCGAAGGCTGCGATTATCGCTGTGCTTTCTGTATTATTCCCCACCTGCGCGGCGATCAAAGATCCCGTTCGATCGAGTCCATTGTGGCCGAAGCGCGACAATTGGCCAGCCAAGGGGTGCAAGAATTAATTCTCATTTCGCAAATAACAACCAATTATGGGTTAGACTTATATGGCGAACCCAAATTAGCGGAACTCTTGCGAGCGCTGGCAGAAGTCGATATACCTTGGATTCGCGTTCACTACGCTTACCCGACCGGGTTAACGCCAAAGGTTATCGAAGCGATCCGAGAGAGCCCGAATGTTTTACCCTATCTAGACTTGCCGCTACAACATTCCCATCCCGACATCCTGCGGGCGATGAACCGTCCCTGGCAAGGACGAGTCAACGATGGCATTATCGAGCGGATCAAGCAAGCTATCCCGAACGCGGTTTTACGAACGACTTTTATCGTCGGTTTCCCCGGAGAAACCGAGGAACATTTCAGCCATCTGCTGGAATTTGTCAAGCGTCATGAGTTCGATCACGTCGGGGTGTTTACCTTCTCCACCGAAGAAGGTACAGCCGCTTTTGGCCTGCCCAATCCAGTGCCACAGGCAATTATGGACGAACGCCGCGAAAGGTTGATGTTAACTCAGCAACCAATCTCGGATCGCAAAAATCAAGCTTATATCGGTCAAACTGTCGATGTTCTCATCGAACAGGAAAACCCAGAAACAGGCGAATTAATCGGGCGTTCCGCTCGTTTTTCCCCAGAAGTAGATGGCTTGGTTTATGTGACAGGGGAGGCGATTCTAGGTGCGATCGTACAGGTCCGAATCACTGCGGCCGATACCTACGATCTCTACGGCGAAATAGTCTAATTTTTCCATTTTTCTTATTTAATTCCCACAAAACAATCCCTATGACCACTGGTTTCAACAATTTAGGTTTATCCGATAGCCGTATTCAACACCTAGAAACGCTTGGATTCACCACCCCCACGGAAATTCAAACCAAAGCCATCCCTCTCCTTCTAGAAGGGCATGACATGGTAGGAATGTCACAAACGGGAACCGGCAAAACCGCCGCCTATTCCCTGCCTTTACTGGAACGCATGGACACCAAAAATCCTAACGTTCAAGCTTTAATCCTCACCCCCACCCGGGAATTAGCCCAACAGGTGGCCAGCGCCATCAAAGATTTCTCTGATGATCGTCGTCTCTTTATCCTGACAGTCTGTGGTGGTCAATCCATGGAACGTCAGATCCGCAGTCTGGAAAAAGGTGTCCAGATTGTGGTCGGGACTCCCGGCCGGGTAATCGATCTGCTCGATCGCAAAAAACTCCATCTCGAATCCTTAAACTGGGTAGTCCTCGATGAAGCGGACGAAATGCTCAGTATGGGTTTTATCGATGATGTTAAGAAAATTCTGCAAGCATCCCCCTCCACCCGTCAAACCGCCTGTTTCTCGGCAACTATGCCCCGGGAAATCCGCGATTTAATCGCTAATTTCTTGAAATCTCCCGTTTCTGTGACGGTTTCTCAACCCCAGGCCGCTCCTGCTAAGATTGAGCAGAAAATTTATCTGATCCCTCGCGGTTGGACGAAATTAAAAGTCCTGCAACCCCTGTTAGAGATCGAACCCCTAGAATCGGCGATTATTTTCGTCCGCACCAAGCAAACCGCGGCCGAATTAACCTGCAAACTGCAAGAAGCGGGGCAAACGGTGGATGAATACCACGGTAACTTAAGCCAAGTCCAACGGGAACGACTGGTGCAACGTTTCCGCGAGGGCAAAATTAAATTAGTGGTAGCCACAGATATCGCAGCCCGCGGTCTAGATGTGGAAAATCTCAGCCACGTTATTAACTATGATCTGCCGGATAATGCCGAAACCTATATTCACCGCATTGGCCGCACCGGCCGCGCTGGTAAAACAGGAACTGCTATATCCTTAGTAGAACCGATCGATCGGCGTTTGTTGCGTCAGATTGAACAGCGTCTGCGTCAACGTCTGGAATCTAGTCCCATTCCTAGTCGCACCGAAGTGGAAGCAAAACGCCTGGCCAAGCTGCAAAATCAGCTAAAAGAGGCTTTATCGGGGGAACGGATGGCTTCTTTCTTGCCTTTAGTGCGGGATTTAAGTGAAGAATACGATCCCCAAGCGATCGCGGCGGCTGCCCTGCAAATGATCTACGATCAAAATTGTCCCCAGTGGATGAAAACCGATTGGGAAGTTCCCGCAGCGACGAGCAGTAAACCGGTGATTAATAAAACTCCCCGCAGTGGTGGTAGTAAGTACCCCTCTAAGTCGAATAACCGTCCTTCCCTGGACAAAAAAATCGTCTTTCAAGAACGTTAATTTTTAGTTCTTGAATGGATAACTTTAAGAGTTGATAGACCGTTTTGGTTCTATCAACTTTTTTTTGTCAGGTAATTTCCCAGTACATCGTCGAAAGCATTCTACATAATTTTATAGCTAAACTTTTGATAATTGATTCTAATCAAGTATTTGGGCTTTGTTTGACATTTTTACTGATAATTACCATATAATTGTCTTAAATGAATAAATTTGAATATTTAATATGTCGAGTTCGTCAGAACCTTATCGTGGGAGGGTACAAGCTCAAGGAGACGATATCCAGCAAGAGGGTGGATACAGTTGTTCTTGGGCAAGAAAAAATCCTGTTACTGCTAAAGAAGGATTATCATTTCTTGCTAATATTAAAGGGCGATGCAATCAATTTCAACGAGAGGAACGGAAACAAGCGTTTAAAAAAGCTGAACGCTTTGTTACAAATGCTAGTGAGCAAGGTGGTGTCACTCCAGAGGCACAACCGCACTCATTTCAGGATTATAAACGTACAACTAAAAACGCCCGTGTAGATATTGAAATTCGCAGTGGTCTTACCTTTATCCCTTCGCCCAAACAGAATGACAACGATGCTTAGAAGAGTACAACAATTTTTAGACTCTGGCGATAGTGATAACGCTAGAGAAGAAATTGATAGAGCTTTCGGCAATCTGAGAAGGGTGGATAGTCATGTTAGAGAGTTTGCAGATCTGTTGGCACTGGGATCGATCAAAGCTTCAGAAATCGGCTTAGGGGTATTGGGACGTAAGCTTCTACAGAATGACAGCGAGATTAACAATGAGGTTGTTTGGTTATTTATTGCGTCAATTTTATCTCGCAATAGTATTCCCCCTGATAGTCCATCTAGAATCAGCCTACTTGTTCTTACCGCTTCTGTCAATAGTTGGGAATTACCAATTTTTGCGCTTCTTGCCCCTGCCCTCGACGCTTTTTTAAAAGTTAGTCTTGCGGACGGAACCCCTTTAATTGCCGAACAAACTTTTGATTTTTTGGCCACTTGGGGAAGAATTTATGCGAAAGCACCTCATATCAAAACGCAGCTTCAAGAACTTCAATCTCTTAGTAATAATCTATTAGAGCAAGTAGATGACTCAGAGTTAAAAGCTGAATGGTCAGAGGGAATTAATATATTTTTTGAAGAAGCCAGTACAGCCAAATATTCAGATAGTAATGTTTTTTCTGCTGGTGAAGAATTAATTAAAAAAATTTATAATACTCAAAGTTTACAGCGCAATACAGAAGATAAGAATTTGGCAGAGACAAAAGACAAGTTACTCCAATTAGTCACTTCGTCTCTTGCCACTATTGGAACAGTTCTTGATAGTGATGGATTGTCAGTTGCAGTTCGTATTGACAATGATTCTAAAGATAGAAAATCTTGGTCTGTAGTTGCTAGTGTAATTGATAAATTAGAGCGGTTATTTCAAGAAATTGCCGATCTGACTTTTGAGAGAATCAATAAACTTCCCGCTTTTACTCCAGCGCAGGCAATACCTGGTTCTTGGACAATTATACTTCATGTCAATCTCAGTCCTAATCACGCAAATTTACTGGCAAAAACTATCTCTGACCTTTCCTCAGGAAAAATTGATAATGAAAGTGAAAATGACTTAGAAGTTGTTAGTATTTGGCAAGATTGTGTCACAAAAATCAAAGAGGATGATTTGCGAGTAGATATGGCTGTCTCCATTAATTCTTCAGAATTTAATGTCATTAAAACAATTTCTACAGAACATGAATATATATCTAGTTTAACAGGGTTAAAATCACGATCTATCAGGGTTCTTTCTCATGATATTCCACAAGCTGATAGGTTAGAACGAGTTGTTGATTTATCTTCGCTGTTAATTCAATATCCTCATTCTTTGCCAACTGTTCGACAACAGTTTTTGGATAGAAATGATATTACAGAAAGGCAGTTTTCCTACTATAGAAGGGCTGCAGAAATTCTTAATCTGGCTGACGAACGAGTGCAGCCAACTACTGCTTGTTTCATGCTTGATCGTCTGTCAGAAAAATCAAAAAAAAGATTCTTGGCTCACCAATTTATTGCTTCAAAGGTGGGTTTGGCATGGTTTAAGTGGCAAAATGCTCATGATCTCTCCGAAATCAAACCAGAAAGAGCAAGAGAATTTTTACTAGAAGTGTGTCCGTCACTTTCAGAAAGTACTGTTGAAAGACGTGCTAAAACTTTACAATCTTGGTTAAGGTATTTCTTGGGTACCGAAAATGAATAAGCAAAAAATGCAAGCTTTCAGGCATAATCGGTGGAGTGTAGGAAACTCACCCCATCATCAGCCAATTGACTTTTTCAGCAAACCCTATATAATTTTGACTTTTTTATACTGTTCCGTCACGGTGGCATTTAATAGATCATCTTTAAAATTTCTGGTTCTTCCGAACTTACACTGTAGAAAATTCCCCAAGCTCCCTCTCTGTCCAGCAATGCTCTAAAGTTGATAAATATCAATCTAACAAAAACTCAAAGCCCTATTGTACAAGCTTTACAAGCATAAGTTGTTGATAGTTTTGCATGACAGGTTCGGTAGAGCCAAATTTCTGATTAATTCAATTACTAAATTATAAATACTGATGTATTCTTCATAATCGATAGCCCGCATGGGTTACGCTACCGCTAACCCATCCTACAAATAATTGTGCCTCCCTACTGAACTGCTATAATCTACTTATCAATAGTTAATAATTTCGATGAATCGATCGCAACTTATCCACAGGCAAAGCTGGTTAATTGAACATTTGCCGGGGTTAAGTGACCAAGATTGCCAAAAATTAAAGGATTGCGGTATCGACACCACCGCACAACTTCTGCAAAAAGTTCGTCCGCAATTGGGTAAGGAAAAATTAGCAGTAAGAATGCAAATTCAGGCTAAACATATTAATAAGTGGGTGGCAATGGCGGAATTAGCCTCGATTCCCGCCGTGGGTTGTCAATACTGCGGTTTGCTGGTTCATGCCGGTATTGCTTCCGTCCCGCAATTGGCACAGACATCAATTCAGCAATTGCATCGACAGATTCTCCGCTTTCAGGTGGCTAATCTGCAAAGACGCGATTTATGTCCCGATATTGCGGTGATGTTAGCTTGGATTGAACAGGCGCAAATCTTAACCAGAGAGTTAAAATAAGCCCTATTTACCAAAATTTTGGCATAAATTAACCAAAAGTAGTGCCATTCCATCCCCAAAGATCACCTTTCGCCTCGGCAAATTCTAGATAAATGCGATTTTTCGGTATTCCTAAATAAGCCTCAATTTCTTGACAAAAATCACTACTCATGCTTTTAGTTTGAGCGGCGGAAATAGAACCAACACTTTTAATCTCCACATAACACACTGGCTCAAAAGTGCCAGCAAAAGTCATTTTTATCCCCGATTCTAAAGCTGTCATCACATAGGATTCGGGTTTTCCCAGATGTTTAGCTAATTTAGCCGAAAGACTCTGCAAAAGTTGATTAACTGTCTCATCATCGAGGGAGGTGACAGAAGTTTGAATTTTAATTAGAGGCATAGGAAAAATCTCAGCAATATTTTTCTATAATATAGCGTTTCCTGTTCGCAAGAGGTACATTATCGATGTTAAAAAGCTTAATCAGCAAAGGTTTAAGTTTGCCAGACAGGTGTGAGAACCGCTATAAGTACCTTTTTTATCCAGAAAAGCGATCGATGATTGTTTTGATAATTTATCTCAATTAGATGACTGTGATCCCTTCTGTTTTTTAGAAAGGGTTGCCACTTCTGAGCAAGCTTTTCCACAAGCAGAACATATCAACGTTGGTGATGGTTGACGCTGGCTAAAACCGAGGAGAACAACCGATCACTATCTAGTCTCTAAAGACAGTTAAGGAGGTACAATTTGGATAGAATCTCAAGCAGGTGAAGGAGCAACTTTTTATTTTACTTGGCATAAAAATCCTCCTAGTTAAACCCCAACTAAGTTGAGAACCGTGGTTTTTCCTCCTCTGTTTTAAGATGAGTTTTGACCCATAAGCGCTCAGCCGAAACCAGATGAAAAGCACCAATTCAGACTTGAATTGGCGTGTTTTTAAGTCAGAACCAGCACAATTATCCGATAGATGTTTTAATTTCTTTCCAAGTAATTATCCGATCAGGATTTCTTTCGTGATCATCAACCTAAAAAGATTTAATCGTGTTTAAAGATTCGGTAACGTGAGCTTTAAAATCTAACATAGAATCAAAAATATGTCTGACGATTCCCTCTTTATCAATGATATAGGTAACTCGTCCGGGGAGGACAAATAAGGTAGAGGGAACACCGAATAATTTCCGCACTCGGTTATCGCTATCACTTAAAAGGGTGAAGGGAAGATTATATTTTTGGGCAAATTGTTGATGAGATTGGGGACTATCGGCACTAATACCAATAACTTCCGCACCTGCATCGGTAAACACTTCGTAACTATCGCGGAAAGCGCAGGATTCTGCGGTACAACCCGGGGTGTCATCTTTGGGATAGAAATAAATGACCAGGGATTTTTTACCGATTAAATCGCTGATATTAACCGTTGTCCCTGTTTGGGAGGGGAGAGAAAAATTAGGAACTCGATCGCCTACTTTTATAGCTGCCATAAGATTAATTAATTGATAGATAATCGTGGATAGGGTGATACTCTACATTCTAACCTTTTTTGGCCTTTTGTTTAGCGCGTTTAGCGGCAGCTTTGGCCGCTTTTTCGGCTTCAATGCGTTTTTGTTCGGCTTTTTGTTTTTCTTCGTCTAGTTTTTCTAGATAATAGTGATAATCTCCCGCATAGACAATTAATTCACCATCCCGAATCTCGACAATTTTGTTAGCTACCTGGGAGATAAAATAACGATCATGGGAAACAATTAAAACCGTGCCTTCATAAACTTTTAAAGCCGATTCTAACATTTCCTTCGCGGGAATATCGAGGTGATTGGTGGGTTCATCGAGAATTAATAAGTTAGCGGGAGCAAGTAACATTTTGGCTAAAGCAAGACGCGCTTTTTCGCCACCACTCAAAGATTCTACTTTTTTTAATACCGTTTCCCCACTAAATAAAAATCGCCCTAAAAGACTGCGAACTTCCACATCTTTCCAATCGGGAACTTCATCATGAATGGTATTTAAAACAGTTTTAGTTAAGTCTAAAGCTTCCGCTTGGTTCTGCTCAAAATAACTAGGAATAACGTTATGTTTACCGATTTCGATCGAGCCTTCTGTGGGAGCTTCTAAACCAACAATTAAGCGTAAAAGCGTCGATTTTCCCGCACCATTGGGTCCTAAAAACGCCACTCGATCGCCTCTTTCTATTTCCAGATTTGCTCCCAAAAAGAGAATTTTATCATCGTAAATGTGAACAAGATTTTTAATCGTTACCACTTCTCGACCACTACGAACTGCTGGAGGAAACTGGAATTTTAAGGTACGCACATCGGCGATTGGTGCTTCAATTTTTTCCACCTTTTCTAATTGTTTTTCCCGGCTTTTTGCTTGGGTGCTACGGGTGGCACTGGCCCGGAACCGATCGACGAAAACTTGCTGTTTTTCTAGTTCTTTTTGTTGACGTTCGTAGGCACTTAACTGAGCGGATTGTTGTTCATATTTTTGCTGTAGGTAGGCAGAATAATTACCTAGATAAGTGGTAGAAACCCCCCTTTCAGTTTCGACAATTTTGGTACAGAGACGATCGAGAAATTCCCGGTCGTGGGAAACTATGACCATGGGAGTGGTTAAATCCTTGAGGAATTTTTCTAACCATTCAATGGTTTCTAAGTCTAAATGGTTAGTTGGTTCATCGAGGAGTAAAATGTCGGGAGTTTGCAGGAGAATTTTGCCTAAACTCATCCGCATTTGCCAACCACCACTAAAGGAACTTACCAAGCGATCGCCGTCATCAATAGTAAAGCCCATTTCCGGTAAAATTTTCTCGATGCGTGCTTCTAATCCGTAACCATCTAATGCCTCAAATTGTCTTTGTAGGCGATCCAATTGATGAATTAAGCGATCTAATTCTTCAGGATCAGCTTTTTCCATCTGCTGGGGAATTTCTATTAGTTGATGGTGGACTTGATTCGCTTCTTTAAACACCGTCCAAAATTCCTCGCGTACCGTCCGACGGGGATCCACTTCAAATTCCTGGGTAAGATAGCCGATATGGAGACTGGTAGGACGGATGATCTCCCCGGCGGTGGGTTCCACTTCCCCCATAATAATCTTCAGTTGGGTGGATTTTCCGGCCCCATTGACTCCCACCAACCCGATGCGATCGCCAGTTTTTACTTCCCAAGTGACATCTTTTAACACTTCTCCCGTCGGGTAAATCTTACTAATTTTCTCTAGTCGTAGCATCGCTGATTTTTCTCCAGTCCTAGGCAGTTGAGGCAGTCCGTCTTTATTGTAACATTTAGTTAAGCTTTATCTAGTCTTGGTCAAGTTTTCTCGATTGAGCCACCTGACAGTATTTTTTATCTGAAAGAGATAATAATGTTTAATCCCTACCCCATAAAAAAAGAAACAGCTAGTTTCATCACCAAAGATGGAATTAGTTTAGCTGCCGATATTTATCGTCCCGATAGTAGGGAATCTTTTCCCATTTTACTAATGCGACAACCCTACGGAAAAGCGATCGCTTCCACGGTGGTTTATGCCCATCCTAGCTGGTATGCACGTCAGGGTTATATTGTAGTAATTCAGGATGTGCGGGGACGGGGAAACTCGACGGGAAATTTTAATTTATTTGCCCATGAAATTAGCGACGGATTAGAAACTATTGAATGGGTTTTAACTATTCCTAATAATACGGGTGTGGTGGGAATGTATGGTTTTTCCTATCAGGGAATGACCCAATTATATGCGGCTGCTAATGGTCACGGTTCTTTAAAAACTATTTGCCCAGCGATGATTGCTCACGATTTATATCGAGATTGGGGCTATGAAAATGAAGCATTTAATTTACAATATAATCTCGCTTGGGCAATACAATTAGCGGCGGAAACAGCTAGATTAAAAGGGGACGAAATAGCCTATCAAAAACTCTGGGTAGCTTCCCGAAATTTACCCCTTTTTGATCCTATTGCAGCCTCTCCCCAAATTCTACAAGATTTAGCCGCCGATTCCTTTTATCACGATTGGATTACTCGTTATCTTCCCGATGACTATTGGCAAAATTTATCACCGCAACAGCTTTTAAAAAATATCGATTTACCGATGTTACATATCGGAGGTTGGTTCGATCCTCATCTCCGGGGAACTTTGAGTTTATACCAAGAAATGCAAGCGCGTTCTATCTATCCCCAACGACTAATTATTGGTGCTTGGACTCATCTACCCTGGGGGAGAAAAGTAGGAGAGATAGATTATGGTCAAGAGGCAATTAGTCCTGTGGATAAAATGCAGCTGCAATGGTTTGATTATTTCTTAAAAGGTCAGGAAACGGAGTTATTTAAAAATCCTCCCCTGTATCTATTTCAAATGGGATCTAATCAATGGCGATATCTAGAGAAGTTTCCTGGAGAAAATCAGCAAATTTATTATCTTGCTAGTCAGGGTTTAGCCAATCTGCGCGAGGATGAGGGGAAATTAAGCGCGATTTTGTTAGAACCTGCGATCGAGGATACCATCGTTCACGATCCTTGGCGACCGGTCCCATCTTTAGGAGGTCATAGCGCCCTACCGGGGGGAATATTCGACCGCACCATGCTAGACTGTCGCAGTGATGTGATTACCTACACTTCTCCCCCCCTAGAGAAGGATTTAACGATTTTGGGTAGTCCCCGTCTGGATTGTTATTGTCAAGCAGACGCGGTTAGTTTCGATATCTGCGCGGTGGTTTCTCAAGTTACCCCCGATGGTCGAGTTTTTAATATCACTCAGGGTTATAAACGGGTAAATAATCCCGAATCATCCCTAAATATGGCCATGCAGGCTACTTTTATCACTATTCCTCAAGGTCATAGCTTGCGTTTGAGTCTCAGTGCCTCTTGCTTTCCTGCACATCCCGTCAATGCGGGAACCGGCAGCTATCCCCACCAGAGTCGAGCGATCGATTTTTCTACTATCACAATTAAGGTTTTTTGTCAAGGAAATTTTCCTGCAAAATTGCTATTACCTTTAGTCGGGGAAAGCTAAACCGCTGCGGGGATCACGAATGTATAAACCTAACACCAGCGAGGAGATAACCGTATCCCAGACGGGGGTGAATTTGTCCGCATCATCGACCCAATAATCCATAGTAATTAAACATTGAACCCCAGAACCAATACCCACAGCAATGCGCGAATAAGCTGGCCGATTTTCTTGGGGATCGATGAATTGAATTTCCACCCAAACAATGCGGACAGTTTGGCGTTTTTCTTGGATAACTTCGCCGATTTCGTGAGGATTGCGGCTATCTTCACGAGCTAACTTTTTGACCATTCCTTTCAGGGGCAATTCTTTCCAATCTCCGGGGGGAAGTAAATTATAGGAAACCTCTAAACGACAATCATCATTGGGGGGTTTTCTATCCAAAAAACGAAAGGAATTATCATCGGGTTCAAAATGCCAATCTTGAGGAACTTCAAAGCGCACTGCACCGCGACCAGCTACAAAAATACTGTTACCCGGACTAGATTTCCAGTTATGATCTGGATTTAAGTCGAGGGTTTCTTTAATCCATTGCAGATTGTGTTTTTTCGATTTAGCCATAGGGATAATCCTGCGGTAAGAATCGGACTATAGCCATCATTATACAGGCTTTTTCCTGAGAATTAACCAAAACTTCTATCCTCACCCTTAGGATAACTGCTGTATAACTTTTAGAAATTCCACAGCACGAGATTATCATCTAAGAAATCAGTTACCTGTTTACCAATATTATCAATTAATTTTAGGTCTTCTGGGGTTAAATTAATTGTCATTGCTTGAGCGTTATTAACTGCTTGAGCGGCATTTCTTACCCCAGCAATTGCATTAGTTTGAGGTTGCTTAATTAACCAAGCAAGAGATAATTGAGCTAGGGAACAATTATAGCGGTTAGCAATCGGTTCTAATTGAGTTAAAGCCGCTTGTACCCTCTGAAAGTTTTCGCCATGAAAGAGTTTATTTTTAATTCTATGATCCTCCGATGCTAACTGATAACCATTTCTAAATTTTCCTGTTAATAAACCTTGGGCAAGGGGAGAATAGGCCAGAATAGAAATATTATTTTCTATACAATAGGGCATAATTTCCTTTTCTACCGAGCGCCAAAAGAGAGAATAGGGAGGTTGAATACTCTCAATTCTGCCGTATTGACCAGCTTCTTCCAGTTGAGAGCGGGAGAAATTGGAAACCCCTATAGCGCGAATTTTTCCCTGTGCTTTCAGATAATTAAGAGCGGCCATAGTTTCAGAAATAGGCACTATTTCCGTGTTCCATGAGCCACTAGGCCAATGAATTTGGTAAAGATCGATATAATCAGTTTGGAGGTTTTTTAAAGAGCGATCGCAAGCTGCGATAACTTGCTCATATTTAAGGTGATTAGCAAAAACTTTGGTGGCATAAATTACCTGTTCTCGCACATCGGCCAAAGCTTGAGCGACAATCGATTCCGAGTGACCTTCCCCGTAGATTTCGGCTGTATCTATAGTGGTAATTCCTGCCTCAAAAGCGGCACGAATAGCCCTAATACTTTCCTCATCTTCAATACCTGCCCACATCTTTTTTCCTGCTTGCCAAGTACCCACGAGAAGGGGAGTAATTTCTATATTAGTCTGACCGAGATAGCGTTTTTGCATAACAGTTTTTTTGATGGGTTAAGTATGCTTAGGGTTTTAGTCGAGTTTAGGGTTTAAAATCTCAGCTAAAGAGGACTAAAGTGACAAGGATAAAAACCTTTACCAGTAGGGGTGTAAAGAACAAACTTAATAAGCCACAAAAAAGACCCAATAAGCAGGTACTGAGGCTAATTATTTCGCCGTGAACATTGTAGCTAATCGACAGGGAGATTAGGGCTAGAGTAAGGAGAAAAATCATAGTTTTCTTTCCTGAGTCTATTGAGCAGAAAAGCCGTGACCGCTCACGACTTTTCGCCGTTTCTATATCTATTATTAGCTCGATTACTTAGCTAATGACATCCGGGTAAAGTAAACTTTTTTAACGTAAAAGATTTAACAATCCGTTGAAGATACCGGTAACACCAGTAAAGGGACTTAAAACCGTACCTAGGGTATCGGTAGTGGCGGCCAGACCGCTACGATGAACCACCACCACATCATTATTGCGGAGAATCGGGTTAGTTTTCTCGTTGATACCCTGGGAAAAATCGATGTTAATTGAGGTTTTGGTGACGGTTCCGTTAGGATTGAGACGAATTAATTCCACTGTGGACTGATTAGCGCGACGCTTATCAAAGTCTCCTGCGGTTAAAATTGCCTGATTGAGAGGGGTATTGGGAGGAACTTCAATTGTTCCCGGTTTTTTCACCTCCCCGACCACTTTCACGTTAATGGTTTTAGGGGCAAAACTGGCCGATGCTAGGGTTTCTGATTCCTGGGCCGAGATTTCAGTAGCGGTAGGGATAATCACCGTATCTCCTTCTTGAAGAAAGATATCGCCGGTTATATCACCTTTTTCGAGCAAACTCCAGAGATCTACAGGAATTTTCTGCTGGGAACCGTCACGAGTATAACGCAGCACTTGCACCTGTCGGATATCGGCGAGGGGTTTGATGCCTCCCGCTTGTTGGATAGCTTGGGTTAGTCGGGCCGGTTGTCGTCGAATTCCGCGATTATTCTCTGTGGTGACGGTGTTAACTTGATTGGGGACAATACGATGGGAGCCAGGACGATAAACTTCTCCCACCACAGTAACATTAATTTCTCGATCGCTATCTAGTCCAAAATTGGCATCGGCTAATTGATTGACTTCCCCGACGCTAAGGGTCGTTTTAGTGGGAATCACGATGCTATCACCATCCCTGAGACTAATATCTTGGGTTGTATCGCCTTTTTGGATTAATTGCCAGAGATTGGCTTGAATTAGCTGTTCTTGTCCCTTGAGGTTGCGTCGGATTTGAACTTGACCAATATCGGCCACCGTAGTCACTCCCCCCGCTTGCCGGATTATTTCGGTCAATAGGGGCGTTTTTTGGCTTTGTTCGGGGTTAATTGTATAAGTACCCGGACGATTGACTTCCCCCGCGATGGCGATTTGCAGAGGCCGGGGGGTGAGAACGCTAACAGTAACCACGGGACGTTTGAGATAGGTGGTGTAACGTTTGGCCAGGGTTTGGCTGGCTTCGGTGACGGTCATTCCCTCCACTTTGACGCTACCAATCAGAGGTAAAGTTAGGGTTCCATCGGGTAAGACGAGGAAATCGCCGCTTAAATCCGCGACTTGGTAGATGGTGACGCGCACTTTATCCCCTTCTCCTAGGGTGTAATCTTTGCTTTCTGCGGGGATAGGGGCAATCGCTTCTTTAGGGGGTGCAGCACTACTAGGAGGAGTAGCTTGGACTGGGCGAGCCTCTAAGGAAGTTAGAGGGGCAATAGTGCCGATAATTAATAGATAACGCAGTGATTTGCTGATTAAATGCTGTAATTGGCTGCTATTTAACATGATCAATAGGATTAATTTTATTGCTAACATTGGCGATCAGTGTAGCACAAATAGTCGATCGCCTATGGAAACCCCCTGTAATATCGCATCTATCGAGAGTTACCGCTAACTGTAAGATGGTTTTAACGATTGCCTGTATGTAAAGGGGTATATTAATTTTATGACAGCTACTAGCACAATTCCCGATTTTTGTCAAGGGATAAAATATTTTGGGGGTTCCTTACCCGAATTTGATAAATATGCAGGAAAAGCCGCTATCGCTGAGGGAAAAACTGCTATTATTGCTCCTAATGACCCAAATGCTATCTATCAAACCCTCCTAGCCGCCGATGCTTTGCGTTACCTCACCCTACAAATCACCGCTACCAAAGAATCGGGACACCCCGGCGGTTTTGCCAGCGCTGCCGACGTAATTGCCTCTTTGATGATGTTAGGCCAGAAAAATATCTTCACCGAAGTGGGCCATCATGCCCCCGGTTTTTATAGTAACGTCTTTCTCGATCGCTCTCTCGAAGCCATGGGCATCAGCAACGTCACCGAATTGGGAGAACGTTTTCGGGAAAAACACGGACTTTTAGGGCATCTTTCTGGACAAATCCCCGGACTGCTCGGGCCGGCCGGTCCTTTGGGCCAAGGCCAACATTTCGCCATGGCGGCGGCCAAATTACACCCTAATACCCTTTTCCCTGTGACTATCGGGGATGGTGGTTTAGGAGAACCCTACATCATGAGTAGTTTTGGTCATTTTCACACTGCTTATCCCGAAATTACCAATTTTCTGCCGATTTTAGTCTGGAATGGCTATTCCCAAGAACACCATAGCATGGTGTCCCTGAAAACTAACGCCGAAATGGAAGCCTATTGGCGCGGTAATGGTTTCGAGGAAGTGATTTTAATTAATGCTAAAGACTTCGATGATGCTAATCAAAATGGGGAATATGTAGATAGCACCAAATTCTCTTTTAACCAGCGTCTGGAGTTCATGAAAGCGGTGTTAATAGCCACGGATAAAGCCGCCCAATTAGCCCTAGGTGGTAAACTAACGGTGATCATTATTAAACAACTGAAAGGGGCGGGAGTTCACAAACGGGGAGCGGCTTCCCATAATCTTTATCCGGGAGATTCTCTAGAAAAAGATTATATCGTTGCTGCCTTACAAGAACGCGCTTTACCCCCTGAAGCTTGGGCAATTGTTCGTACCAATTTCGAGCGCTCTGGAGGGGGTCCGGCAGCGGAAACAGTGGTAACGGAAAAAGTCTTCCCGCTGCCGGATTTAGGAACCTTACCGATGACGGAATATACTGTGGGTGGAGATAAAAAAGTGGCCACCACTGCTATGGGGGAATTAGTGGTAGCTGTGGGTAAAGCTGACCCCAATTTTGTTGTCACTAATGCTGATGGTAATGCCGCTTCGGGAATTAATAATATTAACGTCGGTTTAAAGATTATTCACCCCACCAGCGATGATACCTATTTCCAGAGTCCTAAAGGTCAAGTTTATGAGCCTTTAAGCGAGGATGCCTGTGCTGGTTTAGCCGTCGGTTTATCTCTCTTGGGAGCGCGGACTTTATGGTGTTCCTACGAGTCTTTTGCTATCAATGGTTTACCGATTTGGCAGACTGTAACCCAAGCGATGGCCGAGTTACGTCGTCCCACCCCTTCTACTATTACTTTATTCACCGCCGGAGCCTTGGAGCAAGGACGTAATGGTTGGACACACCAACGCCCAGAGATTGAAAATTATTTCGCTGCTATGATGCGAAATGGTAATATTTTCCCTCTCTTTCCCTGCGATGCTAACAGTATTCAAGTCTGCTATGAATGGGCGTTAGGAACTAGCAATAAAGGCATTACAGTCACCGCTAGTAAATCGCCTTTACCAGTGCGAACCAGCTTTGAGCAAACCCGTCAAGCTTTAGAAAAAGGCGGCGTAATTCTCCAGGAATCGGAAGGCAGTAAAAAAGTCGTTTTTGCCGTCATTGGTGATATGACTTTATTACCCGTCTTTGAGTCTGCACAACAGTTAGAAGCAGCAGGAATCGGGGTAAAAATCGTCTCGGTAATTAATCCCCGTCGTCTCTACCGTCCTAGCGATGTGATGAGTGAAACTAGCTCGGAAGCTGATAATAATTTCCTCGATGATGCTGGTTTTGACAGTCTCTTTGCTGGTGATGCTTTAATCGGAGTAACCGGTGGTACAAGCGCCATGTTAGAACCGATTATGTTACGCAGTAATGCGCGTCGGGATGTCTTCGCTTGGAAACGGGGAGAAACCACCGCCAGCGCCGGGGAAATTATGGCCTATAATGGTTTAACTGCCAATGCTTTAACTACCCGTGCTACCCAGTTATTAGGCTAAGTTCCCAGTCAGTTTTTTTGATTATTCCCTACTTTCTTTGATTGGAAAGTAGGGATTTTTTTCTGGTCACTTTTGCCAACGGGGTAAACTTTTAATAATTTTCCATAGGCGAGGATATTGGAGGGATAGATAGCGCTTAATATGGGATTTTAAACTAACTAAATCCTGAGATTCTTTCAGTTCTCTATCTTGATAAAAACGAATTAAATCATCCCGTCTTTTCAGTAAAATTTTAATTTGTTGGTAATCTTCCGAGCTTAAAACTTGATGGGGTTGAATATTTTCTGGCAGCGGGCGCGGGATGTAAAAAGTTGTATGAGATGGTGATAATTCCTCAGCTGGACGTTCTTTAGTATAGAGATAGATAGAAAGAGATTTACGCGATAAATGCCGTTGATTTTCTGGTAAATTAATCTGAGAAAATCCATGCCATGAATGTTCATTAGTTTCAAAAATAAGACAACGATTAAAGATAGGTACAAAAGATTTAATCTTATTTTCTTCTGGTTGACGAGGATTGGAATGTAACTCTAGATTTCCTCCCCAATCTGCTTGCCATTGGGGATTTAAATAGATTAATAAATTCAAGCGGCGATGATACCAGTGACGCTCATCGAGGTTAAAATCAATGTGAGGGTCTAATTCTTGACCGTGTAAATTTTCATGGGTTCCACCCCCATAAAAACTAGGGTCTGGAATTAAATTATCAATACCGGTTAATTGGGAAATTAACTCTAAAAACTCTTGAGCTTGAACGTAGCAGCCAAACTGTTGATAAACACCCTCCAAACCGATTAAATCCTCATTAACCGCCTTCCCGCCAACTTTTCCTAACTCACTAATGGCTTTTTGCGAATTAAAACTGGGAAAATTTTCTAGCAAAATTTGCGCTTGCTCCCTCACTAAAAAATTATCGATGACCAAATGCTTAAACGGTTGCGCTGTCTCAAAATCTTGACGATAGACAGGAGATTTCTCATAAACAAGGGGATTAATAAACATTAGACAGCTTTTTTGTTGGTATGATGAATTGTAGCAATCAAACTGGCAAAATAAAGATTAACTCTCCTATTGACCTCATCGCCTATGGACTGGTGGCACAAACTCAAAGATAATCCTCTCGCTCGTTGGGGAGCAGTTTTACTGTTAATCTTCTATTTAAGCGTAATGGCGGCGGATTTTGTCGCTCCCTACTCTCCCTACTCCTCCCAACCCGGTCAGTCTCTCCTACCCCCCACCCAAATCTTTTGGCGCTCGCAGTCGGGAAGTAACAAGGGTGAGTGGATTGGCCCCCACGTCTATCCCACTACTCAAAGTGCTATTAATATAGAAACTGGTGAGCGGAAGCTAATTAGAGATTTTAACAAACCCTTGCCGCTGCGTCTCTTGGTTCAGGGTGAAACCTATAATTTCGGTCAAATTCGCCTACCTTTGCCGCCAAAATGGAAGGAAGTAACTTTATTCCCCGGTATTCCTTTTGATATCCATCTGTTCGGGGTCATCGGCGATGGTAGAATCAATATATTGGGAACTGACGAATCGGGACGCGATAGTTTTAGTCGCCTGATTTTCGGAGGCAGAATTAGTTTATTTATCGGTTTGGTCGGGATTTTAATTTCTTTCCCTATTGGTTTATTTGTCGGTGGCATTTCTGGCTATTTTGGCGGTTGGTTAGATGCGATTTTAATGCGTTTTGTGGAAGTTTTAATGACTATCCCCGGCATATATTTACTCGTGGCCCTAGCAGCGGTTTTACCCGCAGGATTAACCAGCACCCAGCGCTTTTTATTAATCGTCCTGATTACTTCTTTTATCAGTTGGTCGGGATTAGCGCGGGTAATTCGCGGTCAAGTTTTATCCCTGAAAGAACAGGAATTTATTCAGGCTGCTAAAGCTATGGGAGCAAAACCTCTTTATATTATTCTGCGTCATGTGCTGCCCCAAACTGCTAGTTATATCATTATTTCCGCTACGTTAGCCGTGCCGGGATTTATCGTGGCCGAATCGGTTTTAAGTTTAATTGGTTTGGGAATTCAACAACCGGATCCTAGTTGGGGAAATATGCTTTCTTTGGCTACCAATGCCTCAATTATTGTTCTACAACCCTGGTTAATTTGGCCACCTGCTTTGTTAATTATTCTCACCGTTTTAGCTTTTAATTTACTCGGTGATGGTTTACGCGATTCTCTAGATCCTCGCAATTTAGAGAGATAATTTAGCCATTATCAGTTATCAGTTATCAGTGAACTGATAACTGATAAGTCTCCCCACTCCCCCACTTCCCATTATGAATAAAATCAGTAAAACCTTTAATAATTTCGCCGATGGTTTAGTGATTTATAGTCAAAGATACGGGAAAATAAGCTGGTTAATATTTTTAATTATCTTTGCTTGTATCATGACGATAACCTTTAATTTTCCCGCACAATCGACCAATCAAACCCAAGAAAAACCCGAAATTCGTGGAGTTTGGTTAACTAATATCGATAGTGAAGTATTATTTAAACCGGAAATCCTAAAAGATGCCCTTGATAGGTTGGCCGATTTAAACTTTAACACCATTTATCCCACGGTCTGGAATTGGGGTTATACACTCTATCCTTCTAGGGTAGCAGAAAAAGTTACAGGACGAGCGATCGATCCCCATGAATCTTTAAAAAATCGCGACTTTTTAAAGGAAATAATTAGCCAAGGTCATCGGAAAAAATTAAGAATTATTCCCTGGTTTGAATTTGGTTTTATGGCTCCTGCGGATTCAGAATTAGCCAAACAACATCCCGATTGGTTAACCCAAAGACAGGATAAAAGTGTGATTTGGTGGGAAGGAAAAGTGCATCAACGGGTGTGGTTAAATCCCTTACATCCGCAAGTACAAAATTTTATTACCGATTTAGTCAGCGAGATTATTACTAACTACGATATAGAAGGAATTCAGTTTGATGACCATTTTGGTTATCCCGCCGATTTTGGCTATGATGAAACCACAATTAAACTCTATCAAAGGGAACATTCGGGAGAATTACCACCGCAAGATTACCAAGATAAAGCATGGATTCAATGGCGGGCCGATAAAATTACTGACTACATGAATAGTTTAGCCCAGACGATTAAAAAGCACCAACCTAGAGCGATTATTTCCCTATCTCCTAATCCCTACACTTTCTCCCTAGAATTTTATCTTTTAGATTGGCAAAAATGGCAACAAAAAAACTTGATTGATGAATTAATAATACAAGTGTATCGAACTAATATGAACGCCTTTGACCTGGAATTATCCCAACCAGAATTACAACAAGCTAGAGAATCTATCCCCGTAGCTATTGGGATTTTATCTGGTTTAAAAGGTCGTCCGATTCCGATGGTTAATATTACTCAACAAGTGGAAAAATCGAGACAAAAAAATTTTGGTGTTTCTTTCTTTTTCTACGAAACTTTATGGAATATCAGCAATGAATCTCCTTCCTATCGACGCAGGATTTTTCGGGAAATACTCCAGTCTGCTAATCCTAGCTAAAATGGCTGACTTTAAGCGAAATTATCGCCCTAACCTGGCTATAGTTTCTTAAGTTTATCTTTAAATTAAGAAAAAGCAGCAGGGAGAAACTAAAATCGCTAGAATGAAAAAAGACTCTCCCTTATCACTTTATCCATGCTGATCAGACATAACCGAAGCTCGATCGCTAAACCTATTTTACTGTTTCTCGGCTGCCTTGTGATCGGGGAGTTGGGGATATTAGTTTTAGCCAATAGCCTCTGGTTTACCGAGATGGGTTATTTAAACACTTTCCTGAAACAATTGTCTTGGCAACTAGGATTAGGTTGGGGAAGTGCGATTCTTTCTCTACTCTTTATTTTTACTAATTTACGTTTAGCCCAGCGTTTTCGTTGGCAAAAACCCAAAGAAGATAGTTATCCTCCCAGTCCTCAATCTCCCAGTATTAATTTACTCAGTCTTTTGATTATCGCAACGGGAATTGGAGCTTGGATTGGGTCAATGTTATTGTATTACAGTAAACTAGCCCTCAGTCTCTGGACACCAGATTTTAATCTCCCTAACCTTAGTTCTTCCCTAAGTTCTCCTCTGCAAATAGTTTGGATTAGGCAAGTATTAACCGATATTTCCAGTAATCTTTGGCAAGGGGTAATTATTGCTATTTTAGTCTTGGGATTATTAATCAAAACCGAGTATTTTTTGAGAATAATATCTATAGTATTTACTGTAATGCTATCTTTTATTATTGCTGGGCAGTGGGCGAATTTTTTAAAATATTTTTATGGTGTTCCTTTCAATATTAACGATCCTCAATACGGGAATGATTTAGGTTTTTATATCTTTCAATTACCCCTGTGGCAGTTACTAGAATTATGGCTCGGTGGTGTGGGAATATATACTCTTTTTGCTGTTATTTTAACCTATCTTTTTTCGGGTAATAGTCTTTCTCTGGGAACATTTCCGGGGTTTTCCCGTCCGCAACTGCGTCATTTATACGCCCTGTGGAGTGGGTTAATGGGGCTGCTAGTATTACACCATATTATTCAGCGTTACCTGCTACTTTATTCTCCGGAAGGGGTAGTTTATGGTGCGGGTTATATCGATGTTCATGTTGGTCAATTTATTGAAATTATTCTGGGAATTATTGCAGGAATAACCTCTATATGGTTAGGAGAAAAAGCATTATTTGCTAAAATAAACCGTCGCAAATTATACAAAACTGCCAAGAAAAAGTTGGTATTTTCCCCCTACTTAGTTCCTGTATTTCTCTATTTAATTGTTTGGATAAGTGGCACAATTATCAGTGGACTATTGCAAAGGACTGTCGTACAACCGAATGAGTTGGTGAGAGAAAGACCCTATATTGAAAGAAGTATTCAATCCACAAGAGCGGCTTTTTACTTAGATAGAATTGATGCCCAAGTTTTCGATCCACAGGCCGAATTAAATGCCGAAGTTTTAGAGAGAAACCATCTAACTATCGATAATATTCGTCTTTGGGACACCAAACCACTGCTAGAAACTAACCGACAATTACAGCAAATTCGATTATATTATAAATTCCCCGATGCTGATATTGATCGCTATCAAGTGCGAGTAGGATCGCATCAAAACATCGAGGAACGTCCAATATCCGAAAAACAACAGACCATTATTGCCGCTAGAGAATTAGATTATAGTGCGGTTCCCACTTCTGCTAATACTTGGGTGAATAAACATCTCGTTTATACCCACGGTTATGGGTTCACTCTTTCCCCGGTTAATTTAGTCGCTGCCGGGGGTTTACCCTACTATTTTGTCAAAGATATCGGCACAAATAAAGACGAAGGGGCCCTACAAACCTCTAGCGAATTAATTGATTATAGTATTCCCATTGGTAAACCCCGCATTTACTACGGGGAATTAACTAATAATTATGTGATGACTCCCACCACCGCAGAAGAATTGGATTTTCCTAGCGGGGATGGAAATGTCTATAATACCTACGATGGAAAGGGAGGAATCTTAGTGGGGAAGGGGTGGAGACGTTGGCTATTTGCCCTTTATCTGCGGGATTGGCAAATGTTATTTAGCCAAGATTTTACTCCCGAAACTCGCTTATTAATGCGTCGTGATATCCAAAATCGCGTGCAAACTATCGCACCTTTTTTAAATTATGATCGCAACCCCTATTTAGTAGCGGCAGATGTGGGCGATAGTAGTAGTAAATTACATTGGATTATTGATGCTTATACTATCAGCGATCGCTATCCCTATTCTGACCCAGGGAAAGATAAATTTAACTATATTCGCAATTCGGTGAAAGTGGTAGTGGATGCCTATCATGGAACGGTGAATTTCTATGTTGCCGATGAAAATGATCCAATTATTCAGACGTGGAGTAAAATCTTTCCTCATCTCTTTAAATCTTTAGCAGAAATGCCGAAAACTCTCCGCAGTCATATCCGTTATCCTGAAGATTTATTTAGTACCCAAGCGGAAAGATTATTAACCTATCACATGACCGATCCACAGGTATTTTATAATCGGGAGGATCAATGGGAAATTCCCCTAGAAATTTACGGCACGGAACCCCAGGCTGTATCACCCTATTATTTAATCATGAAACTGCCCGATTCCGACAAAGAAGAATTTATTCTCCTCCATCCTTATACTCCCTCTAGTCGGCAAAATTTAATCGCTTGGTTAGCAGCTCGTTCAGATGATAGAGAGTATGGTAAGTTATTACTCTATCAATTTCCTAAACAAAGGTTAGTGTACGGGCCGAATCAAATTGAGGCTTTAATTAACCAAGATCCAGATATTTCTCAACAGATTTCCCTTTGGAATCGGGACGGTTCTAAAGTTTTGCAGGGACACCTATTAATTATTCCCATTGAACAATCGCTGCTTTATGTAGAACCTTTGTATCTAGTGGCAGACCAAAATAGTGTCCCGACAATCGCTAGAGTAACAGTTGCTTATCAAAATAAAATTGTCATGGAACCAACCTTGAAGGAAGCTTTAGAAAAGCTATTCTCAGGCCATCAGAGTTAAATTGCCGCTAATTTGGTCACAAATTAGCAAGAAAGCTGAAATATCCCCGAATTTGCCCAGAAAATTGCCTGCTCTGGTTAATCAGCCAATTTTAAAATCCAGTATCATCAAAGGATTGAGTTATTCTTTTAATTGGAAAAGTGGGCAATTAATTCTGTGCGAGATGAATTAATTATTAAAGGGGTAAACTCCTCCACTGGTAATAATAAAATGCGATCGATGATCAGGGACAAATCTGGGTCTAAATTACCAAAACGAGCTTTCAATAAATTTTCTATCACCAGACGTTCTCCCTGTTGAAGACCCTGTTGAAGACCCTGTTGAAGACCCTGTTGAAGACCCTGTTGAAGACCCTGTTGAAGACCCTGTTGAAGACCCTGTTGAAGACCCTGTTGAAGACCCTGTTGAAG
>NZ_SFBO01000114.1:0-25237 GCF_007095705.1 Microcystis sp. Msp_OC_L_20101000_S702 | reverse complement strand
AGACTTGGAAACTATCTCATCAAATTAGTCCCCCCATAGAACCCCCTTGAGCCATCTTGCACACTTTTCTCTTTTTGTCAAATTTTATGTTAAGAAAGATGTGACTAATGGATAGCCTTTAGTGTAGGGTCGGGCGGCTTTAAATAAATATGTATTGTCAACTTAAAGAATTTTGTGCTACGATGTTGATACTTGGTCAAGCATTGTCAAAATGTTTGTACTAGAATACAAAGTTAAGCCAAAACCTAATCAGATAGAAGCCATTAATGAGGCAATACGGACAACCCAATTTGTTCGGAATAAAGTCCTGAGTTATTGGATGGATAATCCTGGTGTTGGCAAAACAGAGTTATTTCGGTACAACACAGCATTAAGAAAAGAGTTTAAATTTGTTGATGATTTAAACTCCCATGCTTGCCAGACTGCTGTAGAAAGAACCTTGCGGGCAATTACTCGGTTTTACGATAATTGCCAAAATAAAGTTAAAGTAAAGAAAGGCTACCCTAAGTTTAAAAAACATTCCCATTCCGTAACGGGCAGAAACTGCTGAACAACGAGAGCAAATGCTAGAGGCGAAATTGCGAGCCTTGCAGGTAGAATTAGATTGAATTAACCTAGTTTCTGGAGCGGACAAGACAGCTTTTTTCGTCAAGCACAAAGACACAAAGTTATACTACAGCGTTTCTCTCACCATTAAGATAACTGCTATAATGTATTCGCCAACTCTAAGTGGTCGAACAAAATTAAAGTTAACCGTGAGGCAAGGGAATAACCCAGAGGCAATAGTCAAGGCTCTCAGCTTTATTAATGTTTCTTAATACAAACGTATTTGTTGAGAGGGTTTCCGAGCAAATATGAAGCGTAAACTGATTAGGCATCGTCCCTAATTCCTGATGCTGACTGGGGATAACTGCCATAGTTTCCACTACTTAGAAAAAATTACCAAGTTTGTGTTGATCCCTCAAGGAGAAATTTTTATGGAAATATCTCGTCCTAATCAAGCAGAATTAACCGCCGAAGAACATCAGGAACTAGAAAAGTTGCGCGCTATTATCGAACAGGCTAGTGTTGATGGCGTGATCACTCAAGGGGAAAGGGAAAGAATTGCTCTAGCTATGAGGTCTGATGGTAAAGTGACCCTACAAGAATTAGAGTTAGTCAGAACTTTAATTACCGAAAAAGTGAGCAAAGGGGAATTAGTTCTTGATTATCTTTAAACTCTGAAAAATCAGATAAAAAAAAGACGGGGTGAAAACCCCGTCCTATTTGTTAAGAATTATGACAAATCCTTGACTTGTGATACTAATTGTGCTACCACATCTTGAGCGCTACCAAAGAGCATAAAAGTTTTAGGATTGTAGAATAATTCATTTTCTACCCCGGCAAAACCCGATCGCATACTGCGCTTAATCACGATCGTGTGCTGTGCCTTATCCACGTCCAGAATCGGCATTCCATAAATCGGACTAGCTTTATCATGACGGGCAGCGGGATTAACCACATCATTCGCCCCAATAATTAACGCCACATCGACGCGCTCAAACTCAGGATTAATATCATCCATATCGTAGAGCTGCGGATAGGGAACATTAGCTTCGGCCAATAATACATTCATGTGTCCTGGCATTCTTCCCGCCACGGGGTGAATAGCATATTTAACCTCAACGCCATTTTTTTCCAACTGTTCAGCCAATTCTCGCACCGCGTGTTGTGCTTGGGCCACTGCCATGCCGTAACCTGGTACAATCACCACAGAACGCGCATAACCGAGCATCATTGCCCCTTCTTCTGAATCGATCGCATGAACCGATTTATCAAGGCTAGAAGTGGCGCTCGCTTCGCCTCCAGCACTAGCACCTGTACCAAATGCCCCAAATAGTACACTAGCCAGGGATCTATTCATGGCCTTACACATGATCTGAGTTAGGATAATCCCCGACGCACCCACCAAAGCACCGGCGATGATCAACATACTATTCATCAGGATAAAACCGACTACGCTGGCGGCAAGTCCCGAAAAAGAGTTTAAGAGGGAGATAACCACGGGCATATCGCCGCCGCCGATGGGAAGCACGAATAAAGCCCCGAAAATTAGGGAAAGTCCCACCAAAGTCAGGAAAACATCGATCGAGGTGGGATCAAAAAAGAGATAGACACTACCCCCTAAAAAGGTGAGTAGTAAGAGAATGTTAAAGGGTTGCTGGAAAGGAAAAGTTACGGGCGCGCCACTGATTAATTCCTGTAATTTGGCAAAAGCGAGGACACTACCGGTAAAAGTGACACCACCGATCAATATACCCAAAATAGCGATCAGTATCGAGTCAAAGGCAATATTTTCACCACTTTGCAGTAAACGCCAGTATTCGCCCATGGCAATTAAAGCACTGGCAGCACCGCCTAAACCGTTAAAAATCGCCACCATTTGGGGCATAGCTGTCATCGGGACTTTTTGCGCCGAAACTAAGCCGATAATTGAACCAATCACCAACGCCACGGCGATTAAACCATAGCTGAGGATTTCTTGATTGATTAAGGTGGCAATAACGGCGATTAGCATCCCGATGGCAGCCAGAAAATTGCCTTGACGGGCGGTAGCGGGGGAAGATAATTGTTTAAGACCGATGATAAATAAAATGGCGGCGAGTAGATAGGATAACTCGATCCCTGTGATCAGGGCATTATTCATGATTTAGCCTCTTTTTTCTTGAACATTTGCAGCATTCGATCGGTAACGACAAAACCACCGACCACGTTAACCATCGCCAAAATAACGGCAATTAACCCTAAAATTACGGTTAATTCGTGCCAATCCGTGCCTCCGGCGATGAGGAGCGCACCGACAACGGCGATACCTGAAATTGCATTGGCTCCCGACATCAGGGGTGTATGGAGAGTGGGAGGAACTTTATTGATCACCTCGAAACCGACAAAGGAAGCGAGGACAAATACCACTAAAGCGGTTAAAAGTTGGGCAGTCATTGGTTAAAGAAATAGGGGATAGGGTGTGGGGAGTGGGGTGTGGGGAGTGGGGAGTGGGGTGTGGGGAGAACAAAGCTGCGCCTTCTGCCTTTTGCCTTTTGCCTTTTGCCTCCTGAATCCTGATAGCTAAAAAGCGGATAACTGTTCACTGAGGGCGGATTTAATGCGTTGGTTGCGGATTTCGCCAGCGTGGGTGACACAGGCACTATCAATGATGTCATCGGCAAAATCGAGGTTTAAACTGCCGTCTTTGCTGACTAGAAGCTGTAGCAGCATTTGCAGGTTTTTGGCGTACATCTGGCTGGCATTGGTGGCCACTGTAGCTGGAAGATTAACGGCTCCGACGATTTTTACCCCATTAACAATGATTTCTCGTCCCGGTTGGGTGTAGGCGCAATTTCCGCCCTGTTCCGCCGCTAAATCAACGATTACCGACCCCGCTTTCATGGTGGCGATCATTTCTTTGGTGACGAGCAGCGGAGCTTGTTTCCCCGGTACTTGGGCCGTGGTGATCACCACATCAGCCCGCTTAATTGGTTCCGTTAGGGCTTGACAAATGCGCTCCTGTGTGCTAAGAGAAACCTCTTTGGCGTAACCGTTATCGGCGACGGTATCTTCTTCTAGGGGCATTTCAATAAATTTCGCCCCGACACTCTGTACTTCTTCTTTGACTTGAGGACGAATATCAAAAGCCTCCACCACTGCCCCCAAACGGCGGGCGGTAGCGCAAGCTTGCAATCCGGCAACTCCTGCCCCCAATACCAGCACTTTGGCGGGGGCGATCGTACCGGCGGCGGTAGTCATCATCGGGAACATTTTCGGCAGCTCAACGGCGGCGAGGAGTACCGCTTTGTAACCGGCGAGGTTAGCCTGAGAGGAGAGGGCATCCATACTCTGGGCGCGACTACTGCGGGGAATTAATTCCATGCTCAAAGCGGTGATCCCGCGCTCGGCTAATTTGGCAATGCGCCGGGGTTGACGCAGGGGATCGAGAAAGCCGATGAGGATACCGCCACCTTTCAGGCGATCGATCTCGCTATCGCTAGGAGGGACGACTTTGAGAATAATATCGGCAGTTTCATAGATATATTCGCCATTTTCGCTCAGGGCGGCTCCCACGGCACTATAGGCACTATCGGCAAAGTTGGCACTAATTCCCGCCCCATTTTGGACAATTACCTCAAATCCCGCCTTGACTAAACGGGCGACGGTATCCGGCACTAGCGCCACCCGCGCCTCGCCTTGGTCACTTTCTTTGATTACGCCGATTTTCATGGCTGGGTTTCTCCTTAATAAGTCCTTCTCTTGTCTTATGCTGTTGGGGTAAGGGTTTCGTTAAATGCGATCGATCCCTTGGGATAATTTCGAGTCAAAATTGCTTTTCACTTCCATCCTAGTTATCCTCACCTTTCTGGCTCTTTTTCGGGCTGAATCTTAGGATTATCTTCAGAATTAAAGGGTTTTGAGCGGCATTGTTTGGGAATTTTTTTATAATGATGAGGTACAAAGTTTTTGTTCTGGGAAACGCTGGAAAGTTTAACAGTAGTCAGTTTTCAGTCGTAGATACCAATTTAGGTTATACTTCATATTGATGAGACGGGCTGTAATACGTCTCGACAATCTCAAAGTTTTAGAGTTTTTTTAACTTTGATCGCAATTGCTCTAATTCTGCATCTACTGCTGAATCCCTGACGGTAGGTGGATAGGCAGTTTTACCCAGTAACATTTGTGCTTTTAGCAGTGCTAATTCATCATCCACATCGCTACTCGCTTCTAGTGAATCGATGTCAACCAATTCACCGTCAGCTTGACTACTGGCTTCTGACTGCATAAATTTTGCTTCCATGCGCTCAAAAGCTGAAGGGTAAATAGTATCTATACTGCCGATCCTTTTTTCGTTAATCTTTCTTGCTAAAATTGGCAATTTTTCTTTCAGTTTATCAACTTGGATATTCAGTTTTTCCAGTTGATTTTTAATAATATTTGCGGTATTAATGTGATGTTTTTTCTTGATATTAGCTTCTTGTGCCAAAGACTCATCACCTTTATCTAGAGCGAGTTTAACTCTTTCTTCCCATTTTAAAACCTCAGCTTGTGCTTGGTTGTACTGTTGTTCGGCTCTTTTTTGTAAGGCAATTACTTCGATAATTGAGGAACGTAAATTAGATAAATCATGCCGCATAATAGTGATGGTTAATTATGACTAGCAATTAATATTCCCTATCTCAACAACAAAATTAATAAATAGAGACGTACCATAGATAGTACGTCTCGACGCTCTCAAAGTTTTACAGTTCTTTTAACTTCGATCGCAATTCCTCTAATTCCGCATCCACTGCCGAATCCCTGACGGTGGTTGCTTGGGGTAAAGTGGGTTGACTAGAAGCTGTACCGGGTAATGCTCCCCCGGACATTTGTGCTTTCAGCATTGCTAATTCATCCTCCACATCGCTACCCGATTCTAGGGCAATGAATTGACGTTCCATGTCGCTACCAGTGATTTCACCGATCGCTTGACTACGGGCTTCTATCTGCATAACTTTTTCTTCCATGCGCTCAAAAGCGGACATGGAACTACTGGTATCGATACTGCCGAGGGTTTTTTGGATTTCTTCGTTAGCTTTTGCGGCTCTGGAGCGAGCTACTAACATATTTTTCTTGGTTTTTGCCTCAGAAATCTTACTTTCGAGCGCGATCAAGTTTTTTCTCAGACTATCTACCTGTACCGTTTGCTGATCCAGTTGATTTTTGAGAATGGCGGCGGTTTCCGTGAAATCTTTCTTGCGTTTAAGAGCTTCCCGAGCGAGAGTTTCATCCCCTTTAGAAAGGGCTAATTTGGCTCTTTGTTCCCATTTATTGGCTTCTGACTGGTCTTTGCTGTATTTTTGTTCCGTTTGTCGTTGTTCAGCGATCGCTCTAGCGACCGCTTGACGTACCTGTACTAGATCCTCTTGCATATCACTGACAGCTTGCTCCAGCATTTTTTCTGGATCTTCAGCCTTGCTCACCATATCATTGAGGTTAGCTCGGACAACTCGGCTAAGGCGATCGAATAAACCCATGACGCTCTTGTTCCTCTCGGTGTGTACTAAATCAGTTAACTGTTCTTAAAATTTCCTATCTTGCCTAACGGCTTATTATCCAATATAAACCACGAGAGCTAGGATAGGCGATAGGGTTTGGGGCATTTAGGGTATTAGAGTATTAGGGTTTTGGGGTTTGAGTTGATATTTCCCCATCTTGCCCGCAACGCACAGGAAGTGTTCTCCCATCTCCCATCTCCCCACTTACCACATCACTCATCCAAGTTTTCTTGTTTTAACTTGAGTAATTCCGCTTCAATTTGTTTTTGTCCCTCTAAATCTTGGAATTGTCGCTCTAAGGGGTCTTTATACCCGATTAAATCGGCTTGGGATTCGGCTTCTAGGACTTTTGCTTCTAATTTCTCGAAAATAGTACCCATCTGACTGCTGTTCAAACTGCCCATAATTTCTTGGGCTTTTTGACTGGCACTCGCTGATCGCAATCTGGCCAGATAAAGGCTTTTCTGTGCTTTCATCTCAGCATATTTGCGTTCAATTGTCAAGAGTTCTTTCTTTAACTTTTGTATAATAGCCGTCTGTTGTTGCAGGGAGGTTTGTAGGGGGGCGATCTGACTTTGATAGGTTTGCCATTGGCTGAGAGCTTGACGGGCGAGTTGTTCGTTACCGTGATGTAGGGCTAATTGGGCGCGTTCGTGCCAAGTTTGGGCGGCTTTTTCCTCTTGTTGTCGTTGGCGCTCGGTGCGTTTCTGGGTAGCGACGGCTGCCGCTAGGGCTTGTCGCATTTGGATCAATTCCCCTTCCATCGCCAAGATCGCTTTTTCCAGCAGTTTTTCCGGATCTTGATTTTCCTGAATCAGACTATTGACTTGGGCGCGAATTGCTTGGCCCATGCGCTCAAACAAACCCATTACCGTCCTCCCGATACCAACCCTAATAGTTTACCGAAGTGCCGCTCCTATCAATAATGATAGAACTAGGGACGGGGGACTGGGAGGGATCGGCTGTTTCTGGGGGTGCCAGACTACTGGGAGAGGGAGAAGGGGATGCTTGTAATTCTGGCGGTAACTGTTTCATTAACTCCGTGGCATCCTGTGGGTTTTGATTAGCCAGACGACGGGCTTTTTCCCGTTGAAAAAAGGGTAAATTAGCGGGTGATTCTTCCCTTTGGCGCAATTCCTCTAACATTCGTTCGTTAATAATCGCAGTCGAGGGGGCGGGGGTGACTTGGGGCGGTGGTGGCGGTGGTGGGGAAACGAGGGAAGATACGGGCGGGGTATTGGGGTCCGGGGGGGCGACGGGTAAAGATTGCTGGATCTTACTGACGGGTAATGGATGGGCTGGTATGAGGGACGGTGGCGGATTCGGCGGTAAGAGGGTATTAGTCAGATTGATGGCGGTGGGGGGACTCTGAACCACTGGTGGAGCGGGAATGTTAGCGATCGGGCTAGTTTTAACGGGAGGAGCGGGAATATTAGCGATCGGACTGGTTTGAGGAGTTTTCTCTACTGGACGAGCGATCGCTATCAATCGATCGAGGTGGCGGGAGTTATTTTTGTGCTGACCCAGCAGCGAAGTCTCAGCTTTCCTCGGGGTGGTGTTGGTTAACCATTGATTGAGACTGAGGAGACTATTAGCAATTAAAAAGATCACCATTGCCCGGATGCCCCAAGGGGTAAAAAAGACATCTTTAGCTGGGGGATAGACGTTAATGACAGTAGCTTCTAGGTATTCTGGTTCCTGAGCGGGATCAATGGCTGAACTGGGTTGATGGACGATCGAGAGGGGCAAATCTTGGGAGGATGGGGGTCGATCGGATTTCATGACGGTATTATAGGGTTATGCTGAAAAGTTAAGTAGGTAGGCGTTAAAAATTATCAGAAACCCCCCTTATCAAGGGGGGACTAAGGGGGGATCGGCACCCCCCTTATCAAGGGGGGCAGGGGGGATCGAACCTAAAATCCATTTTTAATTTAATTATAACCAGCTACTTAGGGTTTTTTTCGTCCTAGTCTAACGTGGTACTCTCTAGATTTTCCAGATGTCTTTACATTCTCTTGACAAAATTTTAGCGGTTATTACTCAACAGGCGGGTTGGGAAGAATATCGCCACTATGAGCAAGTGCTGCAATTATGGCCAAAAATTATTAATCCCCGTCTGTTGGAGCAAACTCGGCCTTTTTCCCTCAATCGCGGGGTTTTATCGGTGGCTACCAGTAGCGCCGCTTTAGCACAGGAATTGTCTTTACAACGCTATAGCTTATTAAAACGGCTTAATAGTCAGTTAGAGACTCCCTTGGGCGATATCCGCTTTTCTGCTGCCCGTTGGCAGCAAGATAGTCAGTTAATTCCTCCAGAAGCGATCGCACCTAAATCCCTGAGAGATCATCCTAGTTATGTCACCCCGGAAAAACCGCCAGAAAATCCCCGGCAACTGGACGGTTTAGAGAGTTGGAGCCAGAAAATAGTTCATAGAACCCGATCTTGGCCGATTTGTCCTCGTTGTCAGTCTCCCAGTCCCTCTGGAGAGCTTGAGCGTTGGCAATGTTGTGCTTTTTGTTTTGCCCAGTCGGGCGGGGTAAAAGATTCAATTTTTTTATAGTATTGTGGAAAGAGTGCTTTTGAGTCGGGAATCAATAGGCCTATCTTTTCTGTCTTAATTGAACCTGTATTCATCAATTCTATTCGGCTAAGGCTTGATCCCCGTTCTGTTATTGCTGATACTAGACCCAATAACCTCGGCCACAACTGAGTTAAACTCCTCTGTTTTGAGACAGTGCTGCTTTTTGCAAAGTAACTATTAAAAGATTCTAAAAACAAAATTTTTTTTGGGGATCACTAAAAACTATATGGCGTATCAGTCCTAGCTATGCTAGTCAGGAAAATACCCTTGGCACGGGGTAGGACAATATTACACAGAGCGAAAAGAGAGTCATCCCTTGAGTTCTTTATAATCATCTTCCTTTTAAAGCCAACCCATGCAAGCCGCAAACTTTCTTACTTCTTCCTGTCGATACTGCCGATACTATCAAACCCAAGGTCGGCGCGGTGGCACTTGTCAACAACTAGATGTTCCCGTCGAAGCTCATTGGAAAGCCTGCGCTCTAGCGATGCCTCCTTTTGGCACTGAATGGCAAGAACTCAATCGGGTGGTTAGTTTAGAACAGTCTCTAGAATTAACCTGTGCAGTGTCGCCCACTCCCGTAGTGGTTTCCCCTAGTCGTCATGCTCCCCGACAACCGATGGCGGTTTAGAATATCTAGGGCCTAAACGGGAGCAAAAAATTGGCGTTGCCCATTAAAAATATGAATTCACCCTCCCACATCTTTCAGGGCGCTATTTTTGAGATAATAGATGAGTTGATTGCTAAGATAAAGCTGGGAAAAGCAGAATTGCTGTAGAAAGTATTCAGGAGTTGAGAGTTGGGGTTTTAGGGTTTTGGGGTATTAGTTGAAATTCCCCGATCTCCCCACACCCCACACCCCACACCCCACTTCCCGATAATTAATGTCGCCAGAATGCCCCTGATGACTTCTCATCGTCCCTTAAAAATTGGTATAGTTGGCACAGGGTTCGCCGCTCAACGTCGCGCTGAAAGCTTGCAAGCCGACGATCGCGCCCAGCTTCTGTATTTTAGCGGTAATAGTCCCGAATCGATCGTTAATTTCTCGCAAAAATACCAAATTTCTGCCCTAGATTCGGCAATAAGCCTGGCCAGTCATCCTGATCTCGATCTGATTGTCATTGCCAACGTTAATCAGGCCCATGCCTCGATCGCCCGTACTGCCTTAAAATCTGGTAAGCACGTTATCGTCGAGTATCCTCTGGCTTTTCACCCGGCAGCGGCAGCAGAATTAATCACCCTAGCCGAAACCGAGAACAAATTACTGCACGTCGAACATATTGAACTTTTGGGGGGACTGCATCAAACCCAACAGCAGTATTTAGACAGCCTCGGCAATATCCACCTAGCCCGTTATACCACAATCGCCCCCGGCAGACCAGCACCCCGGCGCTGGACATTTCATCGGGATTTATTCGGGTTTCCTTTGATCGCTGCCCTTTCTCGTATCCATCGCTTTACTAATTTATTTGGGGAAGTGGAGTCCGTATCCTGTCATTGTCGTTATTGGAATGCCCCGGAATCCGATTATTTTCTGGCCTGTTTGTGTGAGGCACAGTTATTATTTAAAAATGGCTTAATTGCCGAAGTTACCTACGGCAAAGGCGAAGTTTTTTGGCAAAATGAGCGAACTTTCACTATTCATGGTGAGGGGGGCAGCTTAATTTTTGAAGGGGAAAAAGGGCAGTTAATTAATAGTGAAGGTAGCCAAGTTTTAGAAGTGGAAACCCGTCGTGGTCTTTTTGCTAAAGATACCGCCATGGTGCTAGATTATCTGTTCGATCAGGTTCCTCTTTATGTTACTCCCCAAGCCAGTCTTTATGCCCTAGAAGTGGCCTACGCTGCCTATCAATCTTCTTTGTCAGGAAAAACAGTTTTTCTCGCGGACAATTAAACCGACTTAGACTTTTTGAATTAACTTTCTGCCTAGTAAACCCTGGGGACGAACTAACAACATAATAAAGAGAATAGCAAAAGCGATCGCCTCTCGATAACCGGAATATTCTGCGGGAACAAAAGCTTCGGCAATACCCAATAATAAACCACCGATTACTGCTCCGGGGATACTTCCCAATCCCCCTAAAACAATCACTCCTAAACCTTTTAATCCGAAAGCAATACCGAAATATGGACCGGCAATACTAACACTAGAACCGACTAAAGTTCCTGCTAAACCTGCCAAGGCACCACTAATAAAAAAAGTAATCACGATAAATTTTTCGGGATTGATCCCCAACAAACTGGCCGTGGTGACATCTTCAGCTACTGCTTGTAAAGCTTTGCCCATTTTGGTAAAATTAACCCAATAAGTTAGTAAAGCCACCATAACTGCTGAAACCAGAAAAATAATAATCTGAATTGTGCGAATTGCCACGGGGCGATCGGCTGTACCAAAATTAATTGCGGGGGGAAGATTGCCATAAATATCATCGGGAAAAGTATAAATTTCTGCTCCGAATAAGTATTGAATAACATTGACAATTACCACGGCTGCCCCTAGACTAGAAACCAGAGTTAAGAGAGAATCGGAACCCCTTACCCGGAGGGGTTTGAAGGCTAATCTTTCCAGAAGAACCGAGGTGAACCCTGAAAGGATACAGCCTAGGAAAAGTGCTAAAAAAAAGGGTAAGGAAAAGGGCAATTTGGCATTAGCTAATAAACCATTAAAACCGAAAACTCCCCCCGTTAGAGCGTAGGTAAAATAGGC
Organism: Microcystis sp. Msp_OC_L_20101000_S702; assembly: GCF_007095705.1. Lineage (NCBI taxonomy): Bacteria > Bacillati > Cyanobacteriota > Cyanophyceae > Chroococcales > Microcystaceae > Microcystis > Microcystis sp. Msp_OC_L_20101000_S702. The sequence continues at coordinate 13,887 of NZ_SFBO01000114.1, read as the reverse complement.
ACCGAGGGTAAAAATTGCGCCATGGGCAAAATTGATAATCCCTAAAATGGAAAAAATCAAAGTGTAACCAAGGGCAAAAATAGCATAGACACTACCGATCGATAAACCGTTTAAAACCTGTTGAAAAATTGTTACTAGATCCATTGTCAGGGTTAGCTAGGGTAACTTTTGATTATAACTGACGGTCGCCACCACATCCGGTAAAGGACGCTGGAGTTTATATAACCAGAATAAACCGAAAAGACCAACAGCGATCGCTCCTAAACTAATTATTTGCGCCATTTTCAAAAGCCCAAACATTAAACTATCGGTGCGTAGTCCTTCGATCCAGAATCTACCAAGACTGTAGGCGATAAAATAGACTAGGGTAAGGGTGCCAATTTTTAATTTACTAGGGTGTTTTAAACCCCAGAAAAATAGATAGATGAGTAGGGCAAAAACTCCCAGATTCCAGATAGATTCGTAGAGAAAGGTGGGGTGAAAATAATCGACGGTGATATATTTTAAAGGACGACTAGCGGGAGGAATAAACAACCTCCAAGGTAAATTAGTCGGACTGCCAAAAGCTTCCGAATTAAAAAAGTTACCCCAACGTCCAATCGCTTGACCGAGAATGACGGAAGGGGCCACCAGATCGAGTAATTGCCAAAGAGAAACCCGATTAATGCGAGCAAAGATTAGGGCTGCCAGCAAACCCCCGATAATTGCCCCGTGAATAGCGATACCTCCCTTCCAAATGGCGATAATATCGGCAGGATTTTGCGCGTATTCTTGCCACTGAAAGAGAACATAGTACAAACGGGCTGCAGGTATGGCCCCCACTACTAACCAAATGGCCAAATCAGCGATTAAATCGGGATCGATCGCTCTTTTTTGAGCTAGGTACTGGGAGAGGGTGACACCCAATAATACCGCCATAGCGATGAGAAATCCATACCAGCGCACCGAAATCGGTCCAATCTCCCAGAGAATCGGGCCGGGAGACTGAAAGACAAAACCTAAGAGCATAAAATTATTAAGAATAAAAAATTTTATCTTTCCTATAGTATCTTATGCTATGATGGAATAAGGTGACATATTTGCGGATGTGGCGGAATTGGTAGACGCGCTAGATTTAGGTTCTAGTGTCTTTGATGTGTGGGTTCGAGTCCCTCCATCCGCATTAACCTTTGGGTCGATGAGGTGTAACCTGATTTGGTATTGACGACCAACGACCCAAAAGGGAAAAGTTGTTAGTTCCCATTTTTGAGACTCCAGTTCAGATTTATTTTTTCAACTGACTTCTTACCCAATTCCGAAAGGGACTTGCGTGGGAATAATATCCCAGCCAGAAAATCGCTCTGTAGAAGAATCAGACCAGCCAGATGGCATATTATCAAAGCGCAAGTCCCTTAGCTGCGGGGGCTCTCGAAGGCTCTCGCCCTCCGATCGATCAGCAAACCTGATCGATCGGAGGGCGCAAGCTTTGCGCCCCTACAGTAACCGATTTTGTCCACAATGTAGGGGCGAACTGCGTTCGCCCAAAGGTACATTATCAAAGCGCAAGTCCCAAATGCTTTTACTAACTCTAGGTAATCCAATGTCTCAGCTTGTTGTAAAAATATAGCAATCTCTGAAATAGGAATATTTATAAAAAATTGACTGGTTGGGGAGGTGATATAACTGCCATTTTGTAATTGTTGGATAACCAGAGATTCCCCATTATAAACCCAAACCTCTGCCACGCCTAGATCTGCATAAACCTGAAGGCGATTTTGAGAACTGCTGGTGACATCAATTTCTATGACTAAATCCGGCGCTGGGTCTTCATTTAAGTCCAGTCGCTTTTTCCCCCGAACCGCCTCAATATTATCAATATAAAAACATTCATCGGGTTCTGCACCGCTTAATTGAGGGCGTTTAAAGGTGGTAGAACCGAGGGGATAAATCGGGACTAGCGATTCTTCCGCTAGGGTTTCGACAAAGCGACCGATGAGGGTTTTACTAAATTCGTGTCCGGTCGAAGGAGCAATGATTTCTAAATTGCCACGATTGTAGGTCAGCCGGAGACGGCGATCGCTCATTTCTGCGAGCAGCGTTTCGTAGGTTTTCCAGCTAATCCCGGACAGGTGAATTATTTCAGCCGGTGGTGCGAGCAGTGTTACAGTCATAGATTCAAGCAAAAATCCCCTGCTTCCATTTTAGAATAGTGATCAATATAGCGCGCCTCTCGTTTTGGCCGATCACTTATGGAGTAAAACTCATCTTAAAATAGAGGACGAAAAACTACGGGTCTCAACTTAGTTGGGGTTTAAAGTTCAAGGTTTTATAGTTTTTGACAGCCATAAGCATTAATACTTGTTGCACAAGTCAGATGCTCCCCGCCTGTGGACTCGGGATGATGTAGCCACATAGTATGTGCAAGCGTTAGAATCTCTTGCCTAGGTTTCGGAAACGTTGTCAGAGAAATAATTATCTACAAATTGACTGATTTCCCTTTGAAATTTCTCTGATGAAAAAAGAGACTTTTGATGGGAGAGGGACATTAAAAGCTCTTCCTGTTTCTTTTCATTACTAATTACTGCAATAATCTTTTCTACTGCTTCTTCCATACTGTTAAATTGCAATTCTGTATTGTGCTTACCGACGATTTCAGTTTGACCTCCTATTTTCTGTACAAAGGGAATGATATCTGCTCTCACCATTTCGGCTACGGAGATACCAAACTGGTCTTTCTTGGGATGGATACCATACCTACATTTGTACAGTATATTACAATAATCTGCATAGGGAAGATCCTTATACAGTTGAATCCAGTCGGAATTTTCTGCTACCAATTGTTCAATATAGTGTTGATACTTTTTATTAAAAGCTCCCCCAGCTCCCCCAGTTATATGGAGTTTGATGGAAAATCCTCTCTCCCGCACTGCTTTTAAGACTTTAATGCCGAAATCTGGACTTTTATCTACTGTTAACCTACCGCTAATTACAAAAGCATTCTCTTTTTGCTCCCGAGCAATATCCTTAACGGGAATGACCACTGGGGGATAGATAACGGTACTATCAAGCCCGTAAACTTCTTTGACTGCTTTGGCTACATCAAAAGAGTTAGAAATAGACAGATTCTTTTTGAGGTTATCTACAGAAAAATTGGAGATATTTAGGTAGGGCATATTCTGGTGTATTTTACCACCTTCAAGGACTTTAACCCAATGGATATATTGGATTCCTGGTACGCCTAGATCGGCCGCATTACAAGCTGATAGCACCAAGGAATAATTTTTGGCTCTTTCTTTTAAATAACGCAGGCTTAAATGAATGGATATCTGCCGAAAATGAGGATTATTACTGATGAGAAACTCTGAGATGTCTTGCCAACTTTTTGGTAATACAGAAACAACTTTAACTTCTTTGGGAGTGAGGGATGTTTCATACAACTTATTTAGCTTTTCCCAGTCTGGATAGTAAAGGGTAAAAAGAGTTAAGTCATATTTTTCTTTTAAGGCTTCTAGTATCCAGAGAGCCACAGATTCAGCACCTCCTCCCATAAAATAGGGCATATAGACTCCAATAGTTTTTTTCAGCATTTTTTAACCATCAATATAGGAAAGAGTTGTTTTAAAAATTGGTTGGCTCTCTTGTTTATCCTGTACTCAGGAAAACACCTTCTGTCCCTACCGTCCCAGTTTTCGTCCTGATTTAGGAGCATTCATAGTTGCGGCTAATAGGCATCATATAGAACAATTTGCCAACAAAACCGAAGAGAACCATTGGCATTTAGGATACCACGAAATTAGAGAGCCAGTTAAGTAGATTCAGCTCGTACAGGATAACTTGTCTCGCTTCGGCAATCGCTTCTTTCGCTTCGTGCCAAGCATCCAAACTAGAAGTGACCTCTCGCAAATAATCAACTCCTTTTTGATCCAAACTGGGCAGGCGTAAGAAACTTTTCGGTGGCAATAGTTTCTCTGCATCCGCTCCACCGTAATAAATAGGTAGACACCAAGCTAATAGCGGATCCCAGAGCTTTTCGCTGATATACCACCTACTCTGTGCGTAGTTTTCTATGGCCAGATTGTAGTAGTAGGGAGCTAGGACATTCCATTTATTTTGTACCGAGCCTCTCGAACCCGTCCAGTCTGGCAAACCTCGCCCATAAAAATCGAAAGGAAGTTCGTTATCTTTGATTAGCTGCATAAAGGACAAACGGTGGCGATGATTGGCTGTGCGGGTAGTTCCAGAGGTAATCCAAGAGCAGAGGCGAATTTTTTCCGGACAGGGCAAATCGGCCAGATCCCGAAAGCTGTTGCTTATGTGCCAGTCGGCAGGCATATAGTATGGTTGAGGCGCGTAATCATCCGGACCTGATACATAGCCACAATACTCGCTGGCGATGCGGTAATTTTCCAGATTGGTCGATAACACTTCTGGTAAGGGCGGTTCTCTTAAGAGATAGATAATGCGTTCCTTGGGAACTCTCCCCAAAATAGATGGAAGTGCCTGCTGTGGCTTTGCTGGTTTTTTGAGCCAATTTTTCCAGCCGCCTTGCTCTTTCTTTGGTTCCGGAAAATCAAACTGATAAAGTAACAAGTAATCTGGCTCAGGAGCGTTAGCTTGCATGGAAATATTACCCCAAACTCCCATGGGATAAGGAGTTTGTTTCCATAGCCAATCTCCCTGATTTAAATTGGGATAGCTGCTGATCATACCTACTATTTTTTCTGTCACAAGTTAACCCCTTATTATTAGTTAGAAAAAACTCTACGGGCTATTCTCTGTAATTTTTCCTTCATTCTTTTTCCTAAACTTTTAGGTTGATTGTACCAGACAGGACTGGATTTAAATTGAGGATAATTTTCAGGTTCGTAGAGATAGCGATAATATAAAAATAAACTGCGATAGGGAAAATCTATATTTTCTCCCTGGCAACATCTAGTAAAGAAACTGCTTGAAATCCCAATATAATGAAGGTAAATTAACCTATATCCTTTATCATACAATAAATTATCTTTTTCGACAAATTTGGGATCGGTAACGCAGTTACCTACTCTCTTTTCTGGAGGAGTATTCAAAGCATAATTGTATATAGAAGTACCTGTTCTCATCATCATGTAGTTTAGAAGAGGTTGATCCACTGCCATGGGATAGATAATCTCTGACTCTCCTGAACGCAATTGTTCCAGAATCCAATTTCTCTTTTCTTCCTCAAATAAGTTTTTTTTAGAAGCATAGATTCCTGAACAGAAAATCTCTTTTTTGATCCGTTCTTCGGAGAATATTTTCAGTAACTTTGGCGAACTAACTTCATAGACGTGGGAGGGATCTTTATACTGATAATCGTAGACAACACAATCATAATCGTCTAGCTTTTCCCAGAAATAGTCTATGGGAGACAAAAGTAAGGTATCCGCGTCCATATAGACAAATCGGTCAAAGGGGCCGTCAAAGGCACAGTAGCGACGATGGGTACCAAAACGATGATAGCCATTGCTTCCCGCTTGCTGCCACCTGATGCGGGCTGTAGGATGGGAATCCCAGGCTGCTTTGGCAAAATTATCCCACCTCTCCATCGACTCCCGCTCGCGATACAGTTCAACTTGGGGGCGTTGAGCGATTAACTTGGCAATTTCCTCGGTTTGGTCATCGTAGGGGTAGACACAAACTGGTAAGTCTTTTCCCCCATTCGCCTCAATGCTATTCAGCAGAGCCACTAGCTGATCGTAAACCCGATCGTTAGCCAAAGTACAGATTCCGTTGCTCATAAGTTTCTACTGCTCCCATCTAAAAATATTTATATCACAGTTAACCGATTTAGAGACCGGCTCCGGCAAGACCTAGCAACGAATTAGGTTGAGATATTGCCTGTCCTTAGAGTCCTCGTGGCTTGAAAGGAGGGAACAGGAAAGGAACAAAATACTAACTTTATCCTTGGCGGTGAAATTGTTGTATCTTGACGGACTTGTAGCCCTGGCCACAATTTACTTGACCGTAAGCGTTGAGGATTTTCCTTTTCCCTGAGATTGACAAGAAAAGTTTCCCTGAGTAGAATAGCGGAAACTCGTTGATAAATCTTAACCCATGAAGACGCTTGGAAAAGTAGGTATATACTGTTTAGCTAATGATCAGGTTTTGGAATGGATGATTCCTTTCTTAGAAAGTCTCAGGGCCTATGAGCCTGAATGCCCTCTATATGTTATACCTTTTAATGATAATATATCCCAACTAAGTAAAATTTCTCAGAAATACAATTTCAATTTTTATCGCGATATAAACTTGGAGCTATTAGATGGAGTGGGAGCAAAAGTAAGGGGTATCGAGGATATACATAATCACAGATTTCGTATTTTTTCCATCTTCTGGGGACCCCTAGAGCATTTTATCTTTCTAGATTCTGACATTATTGTTTTAGATAGCTTGCAAGAGCTGTTCCGAACCTATATCAACTCTGAATTAGAATTTATGTACTACTATAGGGGTATATTCGATCAGGTCTATAAAGAGGGGGAGTTTAGAGATAAAATGATCCGAGAGCATAGGGCAAATGGTTTCAACGCAGGCTCTTTTATATCTTCCCGGGGAGCTTTTAGCCTAGATGATATTCAAGAGTTGGCTGAACAAGCAGCCACAATCAGACAGCATTTTGCTGATAATTGTATTGTCCAGCCTTTTGTCAACTACTGTGTGGATATTAAGGGGCTGAAAACCCAAGCCATTACTGAGGCTATCCCCGATCTAGGCTCCGAGTGGGCAAAATTCAAGATAGAGTTTGCCGATAATACTCACAAGGTAAATGGGAAAAGAATACTATATACCCACTGGGCAGGCTTTGGTCACGGGCCAAATATGCCCAATCGCGATCTGTTTCTTAAGTACAGGCTGAAAAATTTATCTTGGCCTTGGCGCTGGCAATATGTGATCCGCGATCACCTGACCACAATTTTCCGCACTTGGAAAAGTAGGCTAAGTAAAAAACTCAAAGGTTTATTAGGCAAACCCGAGAATAAACCCCTATGAGTGCAAGATATGCTAGAGAACGATCCCATTTTTGAGCTCGGCAAAGTTTCCGTATTAATTCCCTGTTATCAGCATGGACACTTACTTGCTCAAGCAGTGGAATCTGTTTTGAGACAATCTTATCAAAACTATGAGATAATTATTGTCAATGATGGCTCCACCGACAACACCCATCAGGTAGCCCAAGAATATACCCAGAAATATCCCCAGCGGATTAAGTATTTATATCAAGAACAACAGGGGCAAGTAGCGGCCAGGAAAAACGGCAGCGCTTTGATCAGGGGCGAATTTCTAATCACTTTAGATGCCGATGATCTGCTCGCTCCGTCAATGATGGCCAAGTGTGTAGAAAGCTTAAGCAAAAACCCTGAAGCAGCCGCTGTGGCCTCTAACGTTTGGATGATGGCGGAAGATGGCCAGACTATACTAGGCCAGCTCGATCAAAGTGAAGTTCCTAGCTGGCCCAATATTCTGGAACACAATACTTGGGGGGGGATTGCGGGCATTATGATCCGCTCCCAGTCTCTGCAAAAAGTAGGCTGGTTCAATTTCGATGGTACTGCGGGGGGTGAAGACTGGGATATCTGGATTCGCTTCGCCAGATCCCGTCAGAAATTGCTGCATATACCTGATTTTTTAGCTCAATACCGTCAGAATTGTAGCTCTCATAGTCGGCAAGGACTCAGGGTCTTAAAAGGGATATTACAGGTTTTGGATTGCTTAACCAAGGAAGATCCGCGCCTGATTCAGCTAGAAAACGTCCATCCCCCCATTGATATTTCTTACTACAATCAACTCCGTAATCGAGCCGTTTTTTTTAACTATGGTGTCGCCTTAGCGGCGGCAGAAGGTGAGGAGACTCTCCAAGATATCTTGCAATACTTTGTGCCATCTGATTTAGATTTAGAAACTCTAGCAACTGCCTATATTAAGGGGATCATTTTCGTCAGTCGAGTGCAAGGAAACCCTAACATTTTTTGTCCAGATTTTCAAGATGATGCCTTAGGCAATGCGCTAAGTTACCTAGAAAATAAAATCTCTGAAGATACGGCCAAGTTGTTGAGGATTAAGATAGCAGAAAATTTAATCACGCAAATTCAAAGATCTACCAAAAATTCTAATCTATTCAAGAGTAAAATAAAAACTATCCTGATTAAAATTAAGCAAAAGTTATCAGCTCTGGCAAACCTAAATAAGACGTAAACAACTCCTCTGCCGATTCCTAAAGAGAGGGTATAAGAACTGACTTCAGGCGAGGGAAAACCCCTATAGATCAAATATTTTCTGACTTAATACCCACTGCTTGTAAATCTCTATTGTAGTCCGTCTTTAATCCTCCCCCTAAAAACAGCCTAACTTTCTCAGAAATCCTCGTCCACTTTACCGCTAAAGTAACCAAGACCACCTTGATCCGATCGCTTTGGTTGGGAATTCTGGCATCTTTGTAGATAGCCAGAAGATCGTTCAGGTTAGGCCAATCTCGCCAAATATCACCGATTAAGCCCCGGAAACGGTTTAAATTAGACCGATGGGGGTAACTGATTAAATTGATCTGATGCAATCCCCCCATGACCCTTATGGTTCTAGACCTTAAGGAAGGCCAAGTTTTGCGAGCAGGATGTTTGACTAGGGCTTTTGGGGCATAAACTACTTGATAACCTGCGCTACTAACTCGCCGTCCCCATTCTAAATCTCCTCCCGAGGGAAGAGAGAGATTGAAAAATCCTACGGTTTCAAAAATCTGTTTAAAAGTAAAAATATTAGCAGTTGCGCCAAATTTCATCTTCGTAACTAATTCTTCTTGGGGTAAAGCTGTAATCATCTCAAAAAGCTCAACCGCGTTGGCTTTGCCTTCGATTTCGGGAAAAACCTCAATATGACCTGCAACCAAACCACAATTAGGAGTATTGACCAAATCCTCTACCCCCTCTCTCAGCCAGTGGGCATCGGGAAGGCAGTCAGCATCAGTAAAAGCAATGATTTCACCCCGGCATTCCCTAATCCCCGTGTTGCGGGCAGCAAATTGCGTGGGGATGGTTTCTACCAGATAAGAGGCTCGAGGAAATCGAGCCACGCAATCTTTAATGCTATCATCGGGCCCGTTATCGACAACAACGATCTCCCAATCGTCCGTAGGATATATTTGTCGCTCAAGAGCTTCTAGGCAAGTTTTCAGACCCTCTACATCATTAAAAACAGGAATAATAATTGAGACAAAGGGGAAAGTCATAAAATACTTAGAGATCAATCGTCCCAGTTGGGCATCTTCTAAAAAATTACCTCACAAATCCCAGTCTTGTCAACTAACTCTATAAGACTAGGAACTGGGGTGGGGTTTAAACTGCCAAAAGGGGTAAAAAAGCTGTGAAGATGTTATAATAAGCCCCGTCCCGTATCTAAATGGTTAGAGGCAAGATTAATGGCATCTCCTACTTGTTCGCTTTGGTTTTTTGTAGCGCGGACTGACTTACCATTTATGATGCTTACTATCCCCCATATAGTTAAGATGTGTAATTTTCCCTTTCAAGAAAAAGTGTTAGCCATAGACACGGCTGCTTTAAGTGGGGAAAAAGTTGATCGTCCTGGTATTGGTACGATGGAAGACTTACGCCAATGTGCACAAACTTTGCTGCACAAGGGTGTGGTTGACCGGATTGTAGATTTTAATTACGATTCCAGGTATCAAGAACGATTATATCTAAAACATTTCGGCAGTGCCATAAAACCTACTCATAACTATAAAGGCTATCCGATCCTTGGCTCGATTTTTAAGATAGAAGAATGTCAGAGTGACTATCTGCTGCATTTTGATAGCGATATGATGATGTACCAAGAGCCAGGCTACAAATGGATTGCTGAAGGAATTGATCTGATGGAAGCAAATCCTCGGATTATGTTTGTCCGTCCTATGACAGGACCGCCCACCTCTGATGGTAAGTTTTGTGAATCAGATACGGGCAAATTAAATCCTCAAGGTTTTTATGAATTTAAATATTTTGGAAGTCGCCTATATTTGCTCAAATGTAACCGGTTTGATGAGTTATTACCCCTGCCTATCATCTGGTATAATGAATATCGGCAGCAGTTTGTAAAAAATTGGCCAGAAGGGATGAAAACAGCCCTAAATATCTGGACTGGAAAGGGAAAATTAGATTCTTGGGAAATTATGGTTTCTGAGAAGCTCAAACAGACGGATTATCTGAGGATTAACCTCACCAACCCTAGAGCTTGGAGTCTACACCCGAAAGAGAGAAGCCCTGCTTTCATCGCAGCTTTACCATCAATTATTGCTAGGATAGAAAGGGGCGATTTTCCAGCCAAACAAGCGGGATTTTATGATTTAATTTTTGACCTGTGGGTTTAGCTCTGAATCATCCCAAGGCTATCAGAACATTAAATTGCGTTTCTTCGGTTTGTCTGATGCAATGTACAGGGTTATAAGGAATGAAACTCTTATAGAGAAAGGCATTTAGCGATTTTTGTCAATTGTTTTTTATCTAGAGGGAACTAATCAATTAAGTCTCTTGCCAGATAAGGATTTAGTCGATTTATGCCCCCCTATCGAACCATAACAAGTAACGAAGAGCCGAATAATTTGACGTGCTGTCACCCATTTTACCTTAGCTGACAATAAGTACCTAAGCAAAATTAATTACACACATCTAACCCCCCCTTGCCTTTTGCCTTTTGCCTTTCTTCACTAGGAAATTTATTTTGCACGACTACTTAATTATAAATTTTTATTTCCCTTGAATTCCCTATTCTAAAAACAGAACTATCTTCCTGAATTAACCCCGTTCGTTCTCAGCCAATCCCTTTGATTGCTTGAGTATTTATAATTAATTTGTCCCACCAGTTGTTTTTTTTGTGATCGCCTGTCCCTGAAAAATAGTCACTTTCTACTATATTTTGCCTTCCAAAATCGGGGTTAATGCTCTATTTATTTCAAAATGAGAATTGCTGGATATTCAGCCAATCCTACTTATCCTGACTTCCCACACCCCACGCTCCACGGAAAACTTTTTGCCGCAAACCCTAGATAGAGATTTCGGGCGGTGGATTGGTTGTGATAGAAATATAAATATCGATCGCTTGCTATCAATCTTGATGAAAAGACGATATTTTCTGGCTTTTATCGGCTCAATTGTCCTTAGTTGCTTATTATCTCTGGGTATAAACTTTTTTTCCTGTACTATCGCCACCGCGCAAACCCAGACAATTCTAATTTCTGCCGCCGCTAGTCTCAAAGAGGCCCTAGAAGAAATCAAGCCGGGGTTTGAAAAAGCCCATGGCCACATTAAAGTTAATTATAACTTCGGTGCGTCGGGAGCTTTGCAACAGCAAATTACACAAGGTGCGCCGGCCGATGTTTTCCTCTCGGCTGCCACTAAGCAAATGGACGCTTTAGCAAAAGCTGGTTTAATCGATACAACTACCAGAAGAAACCTGCTCACTAATCGCCTAGTTTTAATCGTTCCCAAGAATTCCGCCCTAAAAATCAGCGATTTTCGTTCCCTGACTAACAGTAATGTCAAAAGAATTGCCGTGGGTGAACCGCGCAGCGTTCCTGTCGGTCAGTACAGTGAAGAAGTTCTGAAAAATCTCGGCATTTTAGAGCAAATAAGACCAAAACTGGTCTTTTCCAACTCCGTCCGTCATGTTCTCGCCGCCGTAGAGACTGGTAACGCCGATGCTGGCATTGTTTACATCACCGATGCCAAAATTTCCGACCGGGTAAAAGTAGTGGCTACGGCTGCCAATAATCTCCATTCTCCGATTATTTATCCCATAGCTGTGATTAAAGCCAGTAAAAACCCGCAAGCTGCCAAGACTTTCGCCCAATATCTCACCAGGGCAGCCGCTAAAAACATTTTTGAAAAATTCGGCTTCGGAATAGCCAGATAAACAATGCCAGACTTTTCCCCCCTATGGATATCCCTGAAAACCGCCACCATTGCCCTGATAATCATCTTTTTTCTCGGTGTTGCCGCCGCTTATTGGATGTTAGGCTATCGTGGACGGTGGAAATCCCTAATCGAGGCAGTTTTCGTCGCACCCCTAATCTTGCCCCCGACGGTGCTAGGCTTCATTTTACTGCTCCTATTCGGCAAAAACGGATCCTTAGGACAGTTATTAGACCTATTTAACTTTCGCATCGTTTTTACTTGGTATGCCGCCGTTATCACCGCGACGGTGGTGGCTTTTCCCCTGATGTACAAAACCACCCTCGGCGCTTTTGAACAGGTGGATGCCAGTCTTTTACAGGTTGCCCGCACCCTAGGGGCATCGGAAGGGAAAATATTCTGGCGCCTACTTTTGCCCCTCTCCTTCCCTGGGGTATTAGCAGGATTAACCCTAGCTTTTGCCCGCGCTTTGGGGGAATTTGGGGCTACTTTGATGTTAGCCGGTAATATTCCGGGGCAAACTCAAACTATCCCGATGGCCATTTTCTTCGCTGTGGAAGCAGGAGAGATGACCGAGGCTTGGATATGGGTATTTATTATCATATTAATCTCCCTATCGAGTATTATCGCCGTTAATCTCTGGCAAAGTCAACGCAAACAGCAATTAGGACGACCGGGAGAAAGCAAACCTAACGAGATGGAAGACTGGCTGCCACCCTGGGAGGGTCGCGATTTTGCCCTTTTAGAAGCTGAAAATAATCATTATAGAGATAAAATAGGCTTATTTGTCGATATAGAGAAATATTTACCCGGTTTTAACCTCTCAGTCACTTTTAACTGCCAAAATCAGCCATTAGGACTATTAGGGGCTTCGGGGTCGGGAAAAAGCCTGATTTTGCGATCGCTGGCTGGTGTGGAAACGCCCTCAAGGGGCCGTATTGTCTTAAATGGTCGCATTCTCTTCGATTCGGAAAAGGGAATTAATCTCCCCAGTCGTCAGCGTCGCATCGGTTTTGTGGTGCAGAATTATGCCCTTTTTCCCCATCTCACTGTAGCAGAAAATATCGCTTTTGGTCTCTCGAAAAACTTATCTAAAAAAGTTATTAAACAGCAGATTGCCAACCAATTGGAATTAGTGCAGTTACCCGGCATGGAAAACCGTTATCCCCATCAATTATCGGGGGGACAACAGCAACGGGTCGCCATCGCTCGCGCTTTAGCTAGTCGTCCAGAAGCTTTATTATTAGATGAGCCTTTTTCTGCCCTTGATACCCATCTACGCGCTCAATTAGAACGTCAGATGATCAAAACTTTAAGTAATTACGATGGCGTAACAATTTTTGTTACTCATAATATGGATGAAGCCTATCGAATATGTGAGAATTTATTAGTTATGGAAAAAGGGCGGGCAATTGCTAATAATTCTAAACAGAAAATTTTTGAGCGACCAGATAGCGTTAGTTTGTCCAAGATTACCGGCTGTAAGAATTTTTCCCGTGCTGTAATTATTAATAATCAACAATTAGAAGCCATTGATTGGGATGTTAAATTACACACCGTCCCCGGAATTCCCGACTATTTAGCCTATACGGGAATTCGCGCCCATCAAATTATTTTTGGTCGAGATTTAAGCGATATTAATACTTTTCCCTGTTGGTTAGCTAATGCCATTGAAGGACCCCATCGAGTGACTCTCTATCTGAAACTTAATCAACCCTCCAACCACGACCGCGATTTTCATATCCAAGCAGAGTTATATAAGGATAAATGGTTAGAAATTAAGGAGCAAGCTTTGCCTTGGACTGTTACTTTATCTCCCCAGCGTTTATTATTATTAAAATAAACAGAGATTTTGATGCTAAGTTGTCAAACACCCCCCTTATCAAGGGGGGCAGGGGGGATCGGCACCCCCCTTATCAAGGGGGGCAGGGGGGATCGGCACCCCCCTTATCAAGGGGGGCAGGGGGGATCGGCACCCCCCTTATCAAGG
>NZ_SFBO01000113.1:0-16884 GCF_007095705.1 Microcystis sp. Msp_OC_L_20101000_S702 | reverse complement strand
CAGAGAAACCAGATTTTTTCAATATTCAGAATTTCCAGCTTTAAAAATCTTTTTAGTTTTTTTCTCCGACTCTCAAACAGGATTGGTATTGGTAGTGCTTCTGCTAATATCTCTAACTTGGCTTGCTTTAGTATTTGCCAGGTTCCAACTATCATTAACAACAGTAGATATCCGGCTCGTCCCAGTTCATTTTCTAACACTTTCTGGTATAGTTCACTTATCATTTTCGTTATCTAGGTCATACATAGTAAATATGACCTATCTTTTTTGGGATTCTGTGTCTGTATTCCATGCTAAATAAGCTTTTCAGCTTGCTTGTTCCCCTGTCAGAAATTTAGCTCTGCCCTTTTTTCTCTTTCCTTGGCATCTATTTCTTCCATTTCTGCATTTTGGACTAATTCTTTGGCTCTTTTTATCGTCATGGGAACTCTACTTATCCATTTTAGATGTTGAATTAGTTAAAGATTCTCTTGACTATATAAGGCACTGTCACAGACCATAATACTGTCAAATTTTATTTGTTTTTTAAATTCTACTAAGATTTTGCCAAAGACAGCTTACCCTTCTTCATTTCCATCTCCAACTCTCACAAATAATGGTACGTCTCCATCCTGGGTTGTTATTAAGTCTAAGACGCATTCTTTCAAATCTGGTCGATGGTCACGAGAATATCCTTTGGTAATAATTATTGGTCTTTCTTTGATAATCTCTTCTTCTTTTTTCTCTTTTTTTTCTTCACTTTTATATTCTCCATCTAGATGAAATGATGTGGCATCTAGATGAGAATATTTTGTCTCTATTTTAAATTTGTTGATTAGCATTTCCCGCTTCTTGCACCGTCAAAACATCATGCCCCAAATTTCTCAACAATTCCACAACCGGCAAAGGAAACTGCTCATCTGCGTAAAAACGTGCCATCCCCTAAACTGCCTCATTCTGCTCAATGAGCAAATCAATCTCATCTTCATGAGCTGCCGCATATACCCAAGCATTAGCTAAATCCGTAGCCTTAATAGTCGGATAACTTGTTAATAAATCAGCATCACTATAACCAAGACGACGAGCTTCTACTAACACCCAAACTGGAATTCTTGTATTGGCAATGCAAGCTTGTCCGCCGCAAACTTTAGGCGTTTTCTCAATTCCCTGCCAATCACCACCCAGACTTTGAGCGAGTAACTGGATTACCTGCACTTTTTCGCTAGGTTTGAGGGCAAGAAGTTGCTCTTCTAACTCTTTGATAATCACAGGCTTAAATCCTCATAAAGTTTTGGCCAATTATCCTTAATCATTTTACCAGAAAATTTGGGTTGAAAACCTCCCACTTTTAGTAGAGTGTAAGGTGCGTGTTTGCGGCTATCAATTCGGTCAAAAAACTAAAATTAACAATCTGCTTTAACGCACCACCTTTATCATTCGGTTTGTCTGTGTCTCCCCAGGACTTTAACCCTCCCTTATTTTGCTCTTTTGCCCTTTGTCTCCCGCCTAGCGGCGGGTCGATTTTTTTGAGAAAATTGAGGTAGTGTTAAATCGATCGCCACAATCTCTACATTGACGTTTTGGTTTACCATTATCTGTAGAATCATTTTTGCTGAAGTTTGCGAATCTTTTGTCAGAAGACAAGATTCTAAATCCTTTAAAATGCCTCTTAGCTGACAGCTTAGTCGAATAAATCTACATTTCATAGCCAAATTTATTGGCATCTACTTCTTGTAAATTAATATCGATTAAACCGTATTCTGACCAGCGTTGGGAAACCTTGACCGCCATGGACGGATCCGACTCCAAAGGTTCCCCCCACTCGTGGTCAGTTTCAGGATACATTTTTGTCGTGGCATCAATTCCCATTCTCCCCCCCAAACCGACCTTTTCGCTGGCAAAATCGAGGCTATCAAAGGGGGTTTCCGGGAGAATAAACACATCGCGAACCGGATCCACTTTAGAACTAATTGCCCAAACCACTTGCCTGGGGTCGCGAATATTAATCTCCTTATCGACGACGATGACAAATTTAGTATAGGTGAACTGGGGTAAGGCACTCCAAAAAGCTAAGGCCGCTCGCCGCGCTTGTCCGGGATAGGCCTTATCAATGGAGATAATCGCCGCTTTATAGCTTAAAGCTTCCATCGGTAGGAAAAAATCCCTGATTTCCGACACCTGTTGCCGTAAAATCGGTGTATAAATACGATTAAGAGCGATCGCCATCATCGCTTCTTCCTTGGGAGGACGACCACTAAAAGTGGTTAAATAAATGGGGTCACGACGATGGGTCATGCAGTGGAAATGAATCAGGGGTGAATCTTCCACACCGCCATAGTAACCCATGTGATCACCAAAGGGGCCATCTGGCAATACCTCTCCGGGGGTAATTGTTCCTTCGAGGACGATTTCTGAGTCGGCCGGCACTTCCAAATCAAGGGTTTTACACTTGGCTAACTGTACCCCAGAACCGCCGTACAATCCCGCAAACAGCCATTCTGACAGATCTACGGGGATAGGAGTGGCGGCGGCCATGATAATCAGAGGATCGACCCCTAAAGCGATGGCTATTTCTAATTTTTTGCCCATTTGCGCCGCTTTTCGCAGGTGACGCGCCCCACCGCGCACGGATAACCAGTGGACGGTCATGGTATTGTGAGACTGTAGCTGTAAGCGATAGACACCGACGTTAGGGGTTCCCGTTTCGCAATCTTTAGTAATTACTAGCCCTAGGGTGATAATCTGACCTGCATCGCCCGAATAGGGGCGAATCATCGGAATTTTCTTTAAATCTACTTCATCCCCCTCTAAAATCACCTGTTGACAGGCAGGGAAAAAGTTACGGTTGGGTTTGGCTTTCAGGACATCAAACAACACTTTACCAAAGTCGATCGCTTGGGAGAGTTTTTTCGGCGGTTTCGGTTGTTGCAAGAGGGCGAGTTTTTTGCCTAAATCTTCCAATTCTTCGGGTTTATTCAGGTTCATCGCCCAACAGATGCGTTCTACCGTTCCCATCAGGTTAATAGCGACGGGAAACTCGGCCCCTTGCACGTTTTCAAACAGTAGGGCCGGTCCCCCCACCTGCAGCATCCGATTAGCGATCTCGGCAATTTCTAAATCGGCAGAGACCGATGCACTAATGCGGCGTAATTGGCCACGATCTTCTAAAAGCTTAATAAATCCTCGTAAGTCTCTAGCCATGATGAAGAAATGTAAATAAATCCCTCTCTCTATTATCTCTTAGGGCGGCAGTTTCGGTGGGGGATAGTCACCGTTTTGAGAGTTGGAGGCGATTCTCGTCTAGAATTAAGGAAAAAAATCCCCATCTTACCAGGGTCATTCCTACCCCTAAGTTTATGCTTATTCAGCCCGGAGGTCAACATGATTAAGGATATTGAAATTAGTAATTTTAGATGTTTTGAGCATACCAAAATTGAAGGTTTTGAGCGAGTTAATTTAATTGGCGGTAAAAACAATTCAGGGAAAACTGCCCTATTAGAGGCAATATTTTTATATAGTTATCCCTATCCAAATACTATTAATCACATCAGAGGAATTATTCGTAAGCAATCTTTAGCAGTTGTTCGGGCTGTTCCCAAAAATGCCTGGGATGATTTATTATTCAATCTTGATAGAAAAAATATTATTGAGTTAAAAGGCTCCCAATCTAACCAAGGAGATAAATTGGTAAAAATATCGATTTCTGGTTCTCTTAAAGATAGTGTTCTAGGCATCTCTGAAGACTGGCAAAAATTATACGATTTTATCGCTAAAAATAAATCAGTTATTTCCATCTTAAATATTCACACAAGTTTTGACCATGATCATGACTCAAATGATGAGCAAATGAACTATTTTTTAATTGCTAGTTCTAAGGAGATACTAGCTTTACCTAATGGGGGTGATGAGGAACCAGTAATCATTGCTGCATCTGTCAATAAATCTTTGGAAGAATTGAGCGAGTCCTATACTAAAATAGTTTTTAATGGACAGGAAGAAGAAGTGCTAAAAGCTCTACAAATTCTCGATCCTTCTATTGAGAAAATAGAAAGTTTTTTTCTGGGTGAACCAAATTTATATCTGAAAAGAAAAGAGAGAAAACGCCTACCCATATCTCTGTTTGGTGAAGCTATTAATCGTCTGATAGAGATGATTTTTGCTCTACTCATCAATCCTAAAAAAATTATTTTTATCGATGAAATAGAAAATGGTCTTCACTATACTGCTTACCCAGATATTTGGAAAACTTTATTCCGATTAGCTATCGAACTAGATAGCCAAATTTTTGCCACAACCCATAGTTTAGAGATGATCCAAGCTTTTGCCGATGTGGGGTTAGAATATTATCCAGAACAGGGGGCCTATTTTGAACTAGCAAGGAGTCCCAGAACTGATAAAATTATCGGTATTAAAAGTGAATTAGATATCTTAGATTATGCTCTCAAGCATAATGATCGAATCAGAGGTGAGTAGAATCGTGGCTAATGTAATAATTGTTGAAAGTCAAGATGATGCGGCTTTTTTACGAGCTATTATTGAGCATATTAATGAATCGAATCATTTAACGATAACTATTGTTGAATTTTATATTCTAGACGGAATAGAACAAGAAAATTATCGCAGCCTTGAACAACGACTGAAACGACTTAATAACACCCTGCTTAAAGATGATATTCAAAAGATAGGTATTGTTTTAGATTTAGATGAACAAACCAGAGAAGAAAGACTTGCTCTGGTTAGTCAATGTATTCAAAGAGTTTTTAGAGAAGCAGCCAGGATAGATGATACCCAAAAGCTATTTCAATTAAATGCTTCTACGAATACTCAAATAGGTTGTCATTTTCTTCATGTTAATGAACAGGGGGAACTAGAGACAGTGTTGAGAGAAATTAAAACCCAAGATTCTCCCCATGCTGATTGTGTAGAAGCTTGGCGATCCTGTCTTGCACAAAAAAATATTGATATAAATCGTAAAAAAATTGATAAATTGTGGATTCAAAACTATATCAGGGAAGATACACCATCACAGAATGAAAAAAGAGAGGCTAAGAAATATTGTAATTTATCCCATGCTTTAACCAAAAAAGACATTTGGAACTTTGAGCATGAGGTATTAAATGAACTCAAAGAATTTTTACAACTATTTGCTGTCTAATCAAAAATCCCCCTAGAAATCTAGAGGGATCGAGGGATATATGGAGGGCAATTTAGAAGTAAATTGTACCACCCCAACGCTCGTCTAGACGGGGAGCAACCAACAGATAAGCGGCGACGTTATACACATCATCTTCGGTCAGATTGCGTAATTCTGGGAAGATATCGGGACGGCTAACATTGGGATGAAATTCGCTGAGATCATCTTCACCATCGTAACTGGTGGGATGTTCTAGATAATCAATCAATGCTAACAGATTATCTCTGGGAGGTTCCGCTTTTGCCAGATCGGCCAGACCCAAACTGACGTTATTATTAGTTTTGGTTTTACCTTGCAGGTGGCACTTAGTACAATTGGCGACAAAAAGTTTCTGTCCTTCCGTCGCTTGTTCAGAAGTCAAAGTCACCGATTCCCCTGCATCATTGAGGGTGATGGTGAGGGTTTCTTCATCGAGTTCTAAGGCACTAGCGCCGTTAAGATTGAATTGTAATACAAAAAAGACTACAGCGATCGCTGCCACAATCAAACGTTTGATCATTGTTCTCCTACTCGCAATTGTTCCAAGAAAGGGAATTTTAAGGTGACTAAAAAATTTTCTCCTCTGGGAGGGTGTCGATCGATTCTAAGTGATCACGGACACCGAGAAGATCGCAGTGGGGAATAAAGTCAAGGGGACGTTTCCGTTTTCGAGGCGGTTACTCCTGAGCGTTGGGATAAAATCAGTGAGATAATTGCTTTAGCATCTTCTAGGGCGAGATTAGTCTGCCGATCTTTATAGGAGATGCCTAATTGGTCGCAAAGTGACAACACAGATTCATCGGCCAGATCGTACTCTGCCGCAATATCAGCGATCGATAGATCAGCAAACCCCATAGTCTAACGCACCCACCAAGGATAGAGAATACTTATTAGTTACCATAATTATCATGCCATTGCTGGGGACATTCTTGACAGTGATCAGTTATCAGTGATCAGTTATCAGTGATCAGTTGTGAGTTTTCAGTTCACTGATTACTGTTTACTGTTTACTGGACGGCTACGCCGTGCCTTTGGCAACACTGAAAAAAGCTCCCATCACCCTAAACCCCATCTCCCCACACCCCACACCCCACACCCTACACCCCACACCCCATTCCCTCAAAATTCCCTAATTTTCCCGACTTTTGCCTTTTTATTCCCTAAGATAGAGACTCGTGTAAACAAATTTAATTAAAATCGCAAAAAACCTGAAAAAATACTAAAATGTGATTAAGAATGTTATTTTTAGCGTTGTAAGGCTAAATCTTTCTCGATAACATTGTAATCATACCTCCACACTCTTTTGTACAAAGGACTGCACCTTTGTTAACTTATGGATATACAACTGATCAACATCGGCTTCGGTAATATTGTTTCCGCTAATCGGGTTATCGCCATCGTTAGCCCAGAATCGGCTCCTATCAAACGCATCATCAGTGATGCTCGGGATAAAGGCTGTTTAATCGATGCTACATACGGAAGACGGACTCGTGCGGTGATCATCACCGATTCTAGTCATGTAGTGCTGTCGGCCATTCAACCAGAAACCGTGGCTCACCGTTTCGTGGTCAACAAGGAAGCCCCTGTTAATAGTAGCAACTAAGTTATTAACCCCATGCAACCCGGTCAATTAATCGTCATTACTGGCCCTAGCGGTGTGGGCAAGGGTACGCTAGTACGGCATTTACTAACTCGTTTCCCTAACCTCTACCTGTCCGTATCCGCCACTACGCGCCCACCTCGACCGGGTGAAATTGAGGGGGAAGATTACTACTTTCTCGACCGTCCCAGTTTCGAGGAGAAAATGGCAGCCGGAGAATTTCTCGAATCGGCTGAATACGCGGGCAACTACTATGGAACACCCCAATCAGCGATCGCCGCTCAATTAGCGGCAGGCCAGACCGTCATTCTAGAAATCGAATTAGAGGGAGCCAGACAGGTCTGTAAAAGCTTCCCCGAAGCGAGGAGAATCTTTATCCTACCCCCCAGTTTCGAGGAATTAGAACGTCGTTTGCGCGACCGGGGCAAAGATGCCGAAACAGCGATCGCCCGTCGCCTGGAGCGCGCCCAAGAAGAATTGGCCGCCAGCGAGGAATTCCCCCATCAAATCGTCAATGATGACCTAGAAACCGCCCTAGATGCCATCGAGAAGATTATTTTTAGCCGTTAGCCGTTAGGTGTTAGGGTGTTGGGGTTTTAGTTGAAATTCCCCACTTCCCCACTTCCCCACTTCCCCACTTCCCCACTTCCCATTCTCTAAGTTACCTAAAATATCGGATGAATACCCCCGCTACATTTTTCGATAAGATACTCACAAAAATTAGCGGGGGATGAAATCCGACCAGAATATTAGCAACGGAGCATCGGTTTAATTCCACCATCTGTGGACAAACTGTGTTATAATCTACTTAACCAATGGTCGAGAATTGTTATATGCTAGTCGTAGAAGCAAAGCTAAAAAACGGGACACTAGAGCAATATCACCGGCTTGATGAAGCTATCAAAACTTCTCAGTTTGTGCGTAATTCTTGTGTTCGTTATTGGATGGATCATAAGGGTACAACCCGCAATAATCTCCAAAAACTTTGCTCGGTACTAGCTAACAATAAAGAGACTCCTTGGGTTAATAAATTAAACTCACAAGCACGTCAATCTGCTGCTGATAGAGCCTGGCAATCAATTAGTAAGTTTTATCAGAATTGTCATGCTAATATACCAGAGAAAAAGGGTTTTCCTCGGTTCAAAAAGCATAGTCGTTCTGTTGAATACAAACTAACAGGCTACAAACTATCTGATGATCGACGTAAAGTCAGATTTACTGATGGCTTTAAAGCAGGAGAATTTGATTTATGGTGTAGTCAAAAGACCTTAGTTTATTATTCAGAGCAACAGATTAGACGGGTAAGAGTTGTTAGACGTGCCGACGGTTATTATTGCCAGTTTTTGATTGACGTAGAACGGCAAGAATACCATAAACCAACGGGACAAATAACAGGAATTGACTTAGGGTTAAAGGAGTTTTATACCGATGCTCAAGGCAATACTGTAGAGAATCCACGTTATTTAAGAAAGTCAGAAAAACGACTTCAAAAAGCACAACGACGATTATCTAAGAAATTCCGTAAAGGAAAGAAACAGTCTAAAAACTATCACAAGCAACGGGTAAAAGTAGCTAGGCTTCATCTTAAAGTATCAAGACAACGTAAAGACAAAGCAATTAAAGAGGCTTTGGCGTTAGTCCAGTCTAATGATTTGGTAGTCTATGAAGCTTTAAAGGTAAGAAACTTAGTCAAAAACCGTAAGCTCGCCAAGTCGATTTCCGATGCTTCTTGGTATCAATTCACTCAATGGCTGAATTATTTTGCCAAGATTTATCAGATTGTTTGTGTTGCTGTACCACCGCATTTTACTTCTCAAGATTGTTCAGTTTGTGGGACGAGAGTTCAAAAAACCTTAAGCACTAGAACTCATCAATGTCCTAATTGTCAAACAGTCATAGATAGGGATCATAATGCAGCAATAAATATTCTTAAAAAAGGGTTGAAATATTTGGGAAATCATCTCAACGGTACTGTTGGGCAAACAGAAACCGACCCAAACGCCTTGGGAGAGTCCGACCTCTGGATTTTGAATGGAGACATTGAGAATCTAAGCTGTCTCGTTGAACAAGGAATTTCCGATAGTGATCTGGAAAGAATCCCCCGTCACAGCGTAGCTTGACGGTGGGAGTATGTCAAAATCAAAAAACTAACCGCAGCAGCAAGACAAGAAAGCGCAATGATTCCTACCGTTATTGAAACCACAGGCCGGGGCGAACGCGCCTTCGATATCTACTCCCGACTACTCCGGGAAAGAATCGTCTTTTTGGGACAAGAAGTGACCAGCGACCTGGCTAACCTAATCGTCGCCCAATTACTCTTTCTAGAAGCAGAAGACCCCGAAAAAGATATTTACTTGTATATCAACTCCCCCGGTGGTTCCGTTTCGGCCGGATTAGGGATTTTTGACACCATGAATCAAATCCGTCCCGATGTTAGCACCATTTGTATTGGTTTAGCCGCCAGTATGGGGGCTTTTCTCCTCAGTGCCGGCAAACCGGGCAAAAGAATGAGCCTACCCAACTCGCGGATCATGATTCACCAACCCCTCGGCGGCGCCCAAGGTCAGGCCACCGATATCGAAATTCAGGCCAAAGAAATTCTCTATCTCAAACAATTACTCAATCAACACCTAGCTAGTCATACCGGTAAACCTCTCGACCTCATCGCCGAGGATACGGAAAGGGATTTCTTTATGTCCGCCGAAGAGGCTCTAGACTATGGTTTAATCGATCAAGTCATCGATCGCAGTCCTTCCGCTTCCAACCCTCCCCAGAAATAATTATGATCGGGTAGGCCCTGTCTGCCCAGATTTTGTTGACACTCCCATCGCACTCATGGGATAGAGCTTAAATCTCCCCTTGCGCTCGGTGAGCGTAGTCGAACCGAGCGCAACTCGAGGTGCCAGTTTCCAATATGCCCTATCATAAGTACCTAAGCAAAATTAATTACACATATCTAACCACCTCTTGCCTCTTGCCTTTTGCTTTTTGCCTTTCTTCACTAGGAAATTTATTTTGCACGACTACTTAGCTTTTTTGAGTATATTTAATAAGGACGATAAATATAAATATAAATATAAGTGTTTGGAGAATCAAAATGTGGCGAAATGTGTCGAAGTGCTGTTCTATACTGGTCAGCTTTTCATGAGGGGAACCCTGGGGCGAATTACTTCGCTCCTTTAAAAGCCCCGTCTCATCGGTAAAACATACATAGCCTCCCGGCTGACATTCAAGGTAAAAAATAATAAACTAAAAAAAGAAAACATTCACAAGTATGTTTCCTCTGCTTTAATACTATTGTGATAATTGCGACTTGATCCGTCGATAGAATTCAGCCGTTAGTCGTCAGGAGTCGGTCGTCAGGAAGTGGTAAAATGGGGGAATGGGGAATTCAACTAAAACCCCAAAACCCAACACCTTCTAACTGATAACTGATAACTGATAACTGACTCCCCATCTCCTCACTTATGCAGAATTTAGACGAAAATAGCCTCGATTGCGCCCCTAGTAAACCGGATTTAGCCGAACAAAGACAGGAATTTCGGGGACTTAGCAATAAAGTTTATTTTAATTTCGGTGGTCAGGGAACCTTGCCCAAGGCCGGATTAGAAGCGATTATCGATACCTATAATTTTCTCCAACAAAAGGGGCCTTTTTCAGGACAGGTAAACGATTGGATTACCAAAAAAACGGAACTTCTCAGGCAAGAAATGGCGCAAGAATTGGGAATCAGCCCGAGCAATCTCTCTATCACCGAGGATGTCACTGTAGGCTGTAATATCGCCCTCTGGGGGGTTGATTGGCAAGCGGGGGAACATATTTTACTAACCGATTGTGAACACCCCGGAATTATCGCCACAGTTCGGGAAATTGCCCGTCGTTATCATCTGGAAATCTCCACTTGTCCTATTCGGGAAACTTTAAACGACGGCAACCCCATAGAAGTCATTTCCGCTCATTTACGTCCAAAAACTAGGGTTTTGGTGGTCAGTCACGTTCTCTGGAATACTGGACAGGTTTTACCCCTCAAGGAAATCTCGCAGCTTTGTCATGATAATTCTGTCACCGAAAAACCCGTTTTAGTGGTGGTGGATGCTGCCCAATCCGTGGGTTGTTTGCCCTTAGATTTAAGCACTACTGCCGCCGATTGTTATGCTTTTACAGGTCATAAATGGTGGTGTGGACCGGCCGGTGTGGGAGGATTGTATATTCGTCCCGAAATTTTCCCTAGTTTACAGCCCACTTTTATCGGTTGGCGCGGTATTGAAACAGATAAGCAAGGACAGCCTATCGGTTGGAAACCCGATGCTAGACGCTTTGAAGTGGCCACTTCTGCCTATCCTCAATTTGAGGGTTTAAGGGCAACTATTGCGGTACATAACGCCTGGGGTGATGGGGGACAAAGATACGAAAAAATCTGTCAATTAGCGGCTTATCTTTGGGGGGAATTAAAGACGATTAAAGGGGTGAAATGTTTAAAAAATTCTCCACCCGAATCCGGTTTAGTTTCCTTTCAAATTGACTCGGCCATCACCCCACAAAATTTAGTGCAACAGCTAGAAAAACAAGGGTTTTTACTGCGAACTCTCCTCGACCCCCTCTGTGTGCGTGCCTGTGTTCATTATTTCACTTTGCCCTCAGAAATCGAGCAGTTAGTAGCGGCTATCAAAAAGTTAGTCTAAACTGCGTCGGGGATATTTTTATCCCTCGGCCATTAAGCGCAATAATTCGTCAGTAGATAACTTACCGCTTGCGTCGGTCCCCTCCAATAAACTATCGGCGAGATCGCGTTTATGGTGGTGCAGATCGACAATTTTTTCCTCGATCGTATCCTTGGCCACTAAGCGATAAATCGTCACCGGACGTTTTTGGCCGATGCGGTGAGCGCGATCGGAGGCCTGATCCTCCACTGCGGGATTCCACCAGGGATCAAGATGAATAACGTAATCGGCTGCGGTGAGATTTAATCCTGTCCCCCCGGCTTTTAAACTAATTAAAAATACGTCCCCTTCCCCCGCTTGAAACGCTTTCACCTGTTTCTGCCGATCGCTGGCTGGGGTACTACCATCGAGGTATTGATATTTTATCTGCCGTTGATCGAGATAACTGCGGATAATCGCTAAATGATCGACAAATTGACTAAACACCAAGGCTTTATGCTGATTATCCAATAAATCATCCAGAATTTCCCCGAAACGGGACAATTTCGAGCCGGCTAAATCCAAATCCGGAGCCACTAACTGCGGGTGACAGCAGGCCCGGCGTAATTTCATGATCTCTGCCAGTACCTGGAGATGTTTGGCCCCGGCGGTGCTGTCACTCTCGCTTAATTTCTCCAAAGCACGCCGCCGTAAGGCCTCGTAAAACGCCTTCTCCTCGACGCTTAACTCGATCGGGACTAAAATCTCGGTACGCGGCGGTAATTCCGCTAGAACTTGGTTTTTGGTGCGCCGGAGAAGGAAAGGCCGCACCAGTTTTTTTAACTGTTCGCGAGCGGTTTTATCGCCGTATTTTTCGATCGGGGTGGCGAAACGGCGATCAAAACTTTCCAAGGATCCCAACAATCCGGGGTTAATAAAACGGAAAAGATTCCATAATTCCCCTAAATGATTCTCGATCGGTGTTCCCGTGGTGATTAGTTTAAAATCCCCCCGCAGATTCATCGCGGCTTTCGATCGCTTGGTGGAGAAATTCTTAATCGCTTGGGCCTCATCGAGAACGATTGTCCGCCATTCTACCCCAGCCAACATGGTGGCCACTTCTTCCTGCTGTAATAACCCATAGCTACAGACCAACAGATCAAAAGGTTGCAGTCGATCGAGTAGCGCTTGCCGATCGCCTGTTCCCAGTTGGATGATATTTAAGGTGGGTGCGAACCTTTCCGCCTCACTAATCCAGTTCAAACATACTGAAGTAGGAGCGATCGCTAAAGTCGGTCCCTCGGAGGCGCGGGTTAGGATCACTGCCAGAGCTTGTAAAGTTTTCCCTAATCCCATATCATCGGCCAAACAGGCCCCGGCCCCCCACCGGGCCAGCCTAGCTAACCAGCGAAAGCCTTCCAATTGATAGTCGCGCAATTCTGCCTGTAGAGTTGAGGGGACTTCTGGGGTAAAATCCTGACTCTCCTGAAAGCGTTGTAAATTATCGCGCCAACGTTTATCGGCCTTGAGTTGTCCCACTTCCTCGGTGAGTTCCGAGAGCATCGGGGCAGCGAAGGGATGAAACCGCAAACCGTCGCCGGACTTTTCCGAGAAAGCACGCATTTCCTGTAACCGTTCCCGAAATGCCTCGGTTAGAGCGAGAAATTGACCATCTCCGAGGGGAATAAACCGCCCCGGCGATCCCTCTAGCAATTTCATCAACTCCTGCATACTCAGCACCGATTTCTCCTCTAGGTGCAGTTCCCCACTGACCGCAAACCAATCCCGTTGACTGTGGATATTTAGGTGTAGGTCTTGTAATCGAAGCTGACGCGACACCCGCCATTTTTCCCCTTCTGGCCATTCCACAAGGACGCTATCGTTTAATTCCCGCAATTCTAGCAGTAGATCTAGACAATCCTCTGGATTTTCTAGCCGCCATTCCCCATTTTCCTCCTCAAAACTGATCAGGATCGGACAAGAATCGATCGCTGTTTGGGCCAGTTTTTTCTCTAGAGCTAGATCTCTGGTGGTTTGCAGCCGTTCCCCCTCAATCTCGGCGATTACTGTTTCTCCCCCTTTTCCAGGCCGGAAATAGGGACCGGCTGCCCCAAAAGGACGGCTGAGAACCGCCACTTTTAAACCCTCTCCGGCTGGTAAGAGATGAATCCGGGGTTGACTATCGGCCGCCACTGACCGGGCTGCTTTTCCTCCCCCGATATCGGAATGTACTGTCACTATCCCGGACAGGGAATTGATCGCGGCCAGCACTTTTTCCCGGCCCTTGTCGGGGACTTCTAGGCGGTTGCTTTTGCCGATAATGTCGGCGATGCTTCGGTGTTCTGGCTTGACTTCGATTACCTTAATGCGAGTGGGGGTTTCTTTCCAAATCAGCACTTCTTGGCGATCGCTGAGATCGGGCAGTAAAGACAGGATTAATTTACCCGATTTTTCCTTACTTACTCGCAATTCTGGTTCCCCGGCGACGATTTCTACCCGCGTTCTGGGGGAATCTTCCCAAAACACCAGGGGATGACCGATCAGTTCGATAATAGCCCGGTACTCAAAGTGATACTCGTTCTGGCCATAGTAACTGGATTCCACGAAGATATGGGCGCAAATTTTCAGGTCTTGCGGGGTTAAATAGTCAATTTCCCCAGTTTTTCGCAGACGTTTAAGGGAGACGGGACGGCCGCGACTCCAATTGCCCCGCGCGTCGAGTTTCTGTTCTTTTGGTTGCAGGAAATAATCCTCGGAATGGATAGTGAGAAACCAAGCAAGGCGGACGACGGGGTTGGATTTACCCGGGGTTGGTGTTGGCGCGCACAGATTAGTCAAGGCATTCAGGCACAGTTGCCAAGCTTCTTGGGGTTCGATCGCATCCACCAGGGGGGAAGGGAGATGCCATTTTATAACCACTTCCGCTTCCGGCGCTCGATCGAGTCGGGACAGTAGGGCCCCGGTTTCTAGGGCTAACCAATGGTAGCCGGCCGCCTTGGCATCTTTGTAGAGGGGCAGCAATAGGCGGGGCAGATGTTTTTTAGCGATGCTGCTACTCATCCAGTAGAGACAGATACTATAGATAAGAGTCTCTAGACCCTGGCCCATTTGGTAGGGATTGATCGTCGCGTCGATGATTGCGTCTTTGGCCTGCATATCTCCCTGACGGGCAGCGATGATTTTTTCCAGACGGGCATAGATAGGACTGAAAGGATGATCGTTTTGACGCGCCACCCAACTGGTATAGCTGGCGGCTTCGGCGAGACGTTCGGGGGTTCCTTCTTTGAGGAGGGCAAAAATAAAGGAGAAGCCGCTAATCGAAGAAAAATAGATTTTTTGTTTTCCTTTGGCTTTTTTTAGGGCTTTAAGGGCGAGGGTATATTCTTGGATCGCTTTGCTATTTTCCCCCCCTAGAAAGGCAATCCAACCCCGTATCGCCCCGATTGCTGCTGCTTGGCTTTCCGGGAAGGGGCGATCGAGATACCGACGCACTTTATCGCTTTGTCCTCGGATGATTGCCTGTTCGAGCCACAAATGGCCTTCGGAAACACTGGTCTGGTCTTGACAGAGTTCTTCTAGGAGGGAAAAAGCTCCATCGGCGCGAGTTATTTTTTCAAAAGCCTTGACAAGAATGCTATTTAGTGCTAGGGCTTGAAATTTGGTCGGTTGCGTCCGTAACCAATCCCCATCGAAGGGGTTATCGTAGATGAGGATGAGAAGGTCTTCTAGGCTGGTTTTTGAGGAAGAATAGCTGGTTTTCTGATAATCGGCGATTTGTTGTTCGATCGAGTCGAAATCCTGACGATAGATGGCCAGACGGATTTCTCGGATTAATTGCTCTTTTCCCTGAAAAACTAGGCTTTCATCCCAACGAGTTCGGGGTTGCGCCAGTTTTGCCTTGATAATCTCGGCAAAACGCTTGAATTCTCCCTTGCTAACGCTATCACGGCTGGCAATCTCGACGAGGAGGGGATGACAGCGCGGCCCGTAGCCTTTGTCCTGGGTGATTACTTCCGCTTCTAGGAGGATATCTAAATGGGATTTCAGGGTTTGGCCGTTAAATCGCCGGTTGTTCTCGTCGCGGTAATGAGCTTGATTTAAACAGTCTAGAAAAGTGCTGCGGGCGATCGGTTCATAGATTAGGGAAAAAAAACGGACGATCACCTGATCGAGTGCCGATAATTGTTGGTAGCGTTCGATGAGTTGGCGGCGGATTTGCTCGATATCTTTCATATTCGGTTATATTCGCTGATAATCCTAATCTTTTTGCGGGGATATGACTGCAATTTATGGACGGGTTTCCAAAAAAGGTTCGATATCGATCGGGAACCAATCCCCGTCTAATACCTGTTCGAGGGTGAATATAGACTCTAGGGGAATCGCATTTTTATCGACGATTCTGGCGTTAATCAGGGATTTTCTGGCGGTTAAATAGGCTTTTTTCCAAGAATCGCGGGCATGGTTGACGAGGGTGGCACCATCTATTTTTTGTTCTAATTGCGATCGGAAAGCTGCGATCTCCACTATCCAGTGACGGGCATTCCGTTCTTTTTCCGATTCCCAATAGGATAGTTTGAGCAAGTGTTCGATTAAAACGGTTAATAAACTCGTTATTGCCTGTCTCTCGCTTTTTCCCATGCACTCCACTTCCTCGATCAGGTTTTCCCAGTCCACCAGGTCAAACTCTTTTCGCTTTAACAGTTCGGCGGTTTTTTCTGTCCAGAGAACAAAATCTTCCTCGTAGAGAGCGGTCATCATAGATTTCTCATCCCGACTGGGAGCGCGGGGTAATGGCTCGATTATAACTCTCGATCGCTATCCTGGATCAGCTTCTAGTCCGGGGAATTTTTGTCAAGTTAGAGATTTATCCCCTAGCACAAGTTGTTCTTTTTGTCAAAAAAACTTGTACTTTTTAACAAAAGTACACAAACATTTTGATCAACCTTATTGGCGATGTTATTGTGGGACTAGAGGGGAAAGATAACCTCACTGCTAGAATTTAATTTTCAGACAAATAACCTCAAAGTATAAGTTATGACCTTTACACCAGCTATTGATCCAGATATTGAATACCCCGATAGTGACGGTAAACCCATGGCCGATAATACCGAACAATACGAATGGATCGTTAAAATCAAAGAAAATCTTGAGATTCTCTTTGCTAATTCTCCTAACGTTTTTAT
Organism: Microcystis sp. Msp_OC_L_20101000_S702; assembly: GCF_007095705.1. NCBI lineage: Bacteria > Bacillati > Cyanobacteriota > Cyanophyceae > Chroococcales > Microcystaceae > Microcystis > Microcystis sp. Msp_OC_L_20101000_S702. The sequence continues at coordinate 309 of NZ_SFBO01000113.1, read as the reverse complement.
TGCGGGGGATCTCCTCTGGTATCCTGTCCAAGATAAAAAAATTACCGGACCGGTTGCTCCCGATGTTATGGTAGTATTTGGTCGTCCAAAAGGAAGAAGGGGTTCCTATAAACAATGGCAAGAAGATAACATTGCTCCTCAAGTGGTCTTTGAAATTCTCTCCCCTTCTAATAGCTTAGAAGAAATGGAACGAAAACTACTGTTTTATCAACGTTATGGAGTGGAAGAATACTATCTCTATGATCCCGATTCTCATAATTTTCAAGGATGGTTGAGACAGGAAGGACTATTAAGTTCTATACCTGAGAT
>NZ_SFBO01000112.1:0-6436 GCF_007095705.1 Microcystis sp. Msp_OC_L_20101000_S702 | reverse complement strand
AGCGTTAGATTTATTGGGAGTTTCCCTGATTTGTACCCAGTAACGGGGCGGCGGAAATTCTCTTAATCCCTTCTACAGCACAGGTTATGGCCTTTTGTCAACGGGGAAGTCCAGCTATTGAGTGCCAATAAGTAGGGAGACGCAATTGTTTGTAGGATAGGTTAGCGGTAGCGTAACCCATGCAGGCCGAGTGCCGATTACAATAACGATAGACTCCTATTATCTCTTTTAGCCAATTGTGGGGAGAAGGCGAGGGGAAAACTCGCCTATTTTCAGGGTTTATTGACCTTCCCGACCGATTTGACGCTCGATAGTTTCGATAGCGGCATTTAATCCCGCTAGACGGGTTTCGAGGTCGTCGCGCATCCATTTGAGGAATGTTAATTTACGCTCTTGACATTCTTGGCGGGAAGTGCTGCCACAAGTGTTGAAGAAAAAGGGAAACATAGATCTAAGGGGTCTGCTATAACTCTACGTCTCCTATCTTGACGAAAATTTTCAAAAAAGTCTAACCGTTAAGTCGCCATAATAACCAGAGACCTAAACCAAAACCGAAAAAGTTAGGCAGCCAGGCAGCTAGGAAGGGGGAGAGGGTGGCGGTTAGTCCCAAGCTGCCGACAAGGAAGTTTAAAAGATAATAGAGGAAAACAATGGCGACACTGAGACCGAAACTGGTTCCCCGACTGATTCTTTGCGGTAGAGAACCCAAGGCACAGCCGATGGTAGCAAAGACGATACAGACAAAGGGAAAGGCGATTTTTTGCTGGATTCGCACTTGAAAAAACCTGACTCTTTTCTCATCGCCACTGAGTTTGAGCAGTTGCACATATTCGATCGCCTGTGGTATGTTCATCTCGTAGGGATCGCGGCTTTGACGAGCAAAATCGAAAGCAGAGCGAGATAAAGCGATTTTTTCGGTTTTAAAGGGGATAACTTGGCTATAGGAGGCATTAGGGGGGGTTAATTCATAGATAATGCCGTTAAAAAAGTCCCAGACGTTATCGACGGCATTCCAACGGGCCGAATCGGCGATAATAATTTGATTTAATTCTTCTTTTAGCCAACGGATAACGGTGACAGTTTTCATTTTTTCGCCGTCAAATCGTTCGGCATAAAATAAACTTCTTAAATTGCGATTAATCGTACCATTTTCTAGGGTTTTTATTTCATAATCTGGATAATAAAAGTCTTTATTTTTCCAAAAATTTGCTTCTTTATTAATTTTCTGCACTAAAATTTCTGTGGCTCGATAATTAGCATTAGGAACCACATATTCGTTTAATAAAAATGTCACCACTGTAACTATTAAACTCAGGCAGAAAGTGGGTATAAAAAGACGGTAAAGAGTGACTCCACAGCTTTGCAGGGCAACGGTTTCGCTATCACTACTTAAACGTCCGTAGGTGATTAAAGTGGCCAGTAAAAGAGAAACCGGCAGGGAATAAGTAACAAATTCTGGCACTTTTAACAGGAGAATTTCTAGGGCCGAGACAAGGGGTAGATTAGCATCAACTACCTGATTAGCTAAATCGGAAAGATTGCCGATCGCTACTCCCAAAGAGGCAAATAAACCAACACTAAATAAAAATGGGGGTAGTAGTTGGCTGATCAGATAGCGATCAATGAGGGCAATACCTCCATTTACCCAGTAAGAAATCTTTTTCTTAATCATTGATTTTGGTTAACTCACTCCTCTTTCATCCCATTTCCTAACCCGCAGCCGTCTTGCCTATCCCTTCGGTTAGCCTATCATATTTTGTCTTTGACGAAAAACACCGCCAGAAGTTGTATGATTGCGGTGAGAGTGGACAGAAGTAAGGATTTGGGTAAGTGTAGATAATTTTTCTGTTCCTATTCCCCGATCATCCCCAGGTGAATTATGCTGCTAAACTGGCAAACTTTTACTATTCATAAACGAGTACCTTTAACGATTAGTCGCGGCACTACCAGCGAAAATACTAATATCTGGCTGCAAATTAGCGAGGAAAATATCGAAGGGTGGGGAGAGGCATCCCCTTTTGATATTACCAGCGAGGAGAAAAAACCCGCTAAAATCCTGCAAGAATTAAACTCGATCGCGCCTCTTTTACAATCTTTTCATCCCTGTCAACGCCAAGAAATTGAGAAAATTTTATGGCAAAATCAGATATCTTCGGCTACTCGTGCCGCTATTGATACGGCACTGCACGACTGGTTAGGCAAAAAAGCTAATTTACCTCTCTGGCAAATTTTTGGACTCGATCGCTCTTTAATTCCGCCGGTTTCTGTTACTATCGGTTTAAATTCTCCAGAAAATGTGGGGAAGAGGGTGTTAGATTGGCTAGAAATTGGCGATTTTAGCTTATTAAAGGTCAAATTAGGCTCACCGGACGGGATAGAAGCCGATCGAGCTATAATTCTGGCTATTAAAGAAATTGTCCCCCATTTGCCCCTAACTGTCGATGCTAATGGTGGTTGGAGATTTAGCGATGCGGTGAAAATGTGCCAATGGTTAAAGGAAAAAGGCGTTATTTATGTGGAACAACCCCTATCCGTCGGACAAGAACGAGATTTAATTGATTTATACCAAAAATCGCCCCTACCTATCTTCGTCGATGAAAGCTGTTTTTCTAGTCAAGATATCCCGAAACTGGCCGATCGAGTCCACGGCATTAATATTAAACTAATGAAAGCCGGTGGATTAGCAGAAGTGCAGAGAATGATTCATGTTGCCCAAGCTTGCCGACTGCAAATTATGTTCGGATGTTACTCTGATAGCAGTTTAGCCAATACTGCCCTAGCACATCTTGGCCCGCTTGTCAACTATCTTGACCTAGATAGTCATTTAAATTTACGCGATGATCCCTTTACGGGTTTAAGCTTGGAAAAGGGACGTTTACAACCAAATAATTTGCCCGGTTTGGGTGTTAGTTTACGGACAAAAGATGACTAATTATTTGACTCCTGACAAGAAAGTAGCGATTCTTCTCCACGAAGGAATCAAAGGAACTCGCGGCAAAACTGGGTTAAGTTATCTGCGTTACGGAAAAGCGCAGGTAGTGGCGATTATTGACGCAGAAAGCGCCGGCAGTACCTTAAAAGAAGTGGCCGGAATCGATCGCCCCTTGCCGATTGTTGCTAATGTTAGGGAAGCTCTAACCTATCATCCCGATACCCTGTTAATTGGCATCGCACCCTCAGGAGGCATTTTACCACCCCATTGGCTAGAAGAAATCAAAGAGGCGGTAAATACAGGGTTATCCCTCGTTAATGGACTCCATACACCCCTAAAACCCCTTTTTTCTCAGCTTAAACCGGATCAATGGATTTGGGATATCCGTCTGGAACCCCAAGACTTAAAAATTGGGCAAGCGCGGGCGAAAAATTTAACCTGTCAGCGTATTCTAACGGTAGGGACGGATATGAGTGTGGGCAAAATGTCCACTAGCATCGAATTACACCGATTTGCCCAAGAAAAAGGGCTAAAATCGCAATTTTTAGCCACTGGACAGGGGGGAATTATGATCGCGGGGAAAGGTGTACCCTTGGATGCGGTGCGCGTCGATTATGCTGCTGGTGCGATCGAGGCTTTGGTGTTAGAATCAGCAGAAAATAACGATATTCTGTTTATTGAGGGTCAAGGCTCCCTTTTACACCCCGGATCCACTGCTACCTTGCCCTTAATGCGTGGCAGTCAACCGACGGGGTTAATTCTCGTCCATCGCGCTGGACAAATTCATATCAAAGATTTACCCGATATTCCCATCCCTCCCCTAACGGAAGTGATTAAACTCTGCGAAATGACTGCCAGCGCTGGGGGAAGTTTCGGGGAGGTGAAGGTAAAGGGGATTAGTTTAAATACTTTTCATCTTAGTCCGCAGGCGGCAGTTAAAGCTATAGAAACTGTGCAGGAGGAAACGGGGTTATTTTGTACCGATGTTGTCCGTTTTGGTGCTCAAGGGTTATTATCAGTGATCAGTAATCAGTGAGCAGTGAGCAGTGATTAATTCAATCATAGTCAATGATAGGTGATGCGTTACGACTAAATCTGGATGTTGTCAAATTTTCTCTTGACAAAGGCGACTTGACATGATATTATATTCATAATGGAAAATCCGTGCGCCTACAAACCCTATTTTCCAAAGCATTTAAACTCTATCTTAATTCTACTTGCCAGATTTGGGACAACATAGTTTTATATTCTCCATAATCGTTTGAGTATGGGGATGATTTTCCCCTAATCCTTCTCTAAAAATATTAATCGCTTCTAGATGGAGAGGTTCCGCTTCTGTAAATGTGAAATGTAGGCAAGGTAGAGGTTTTGTGGCTTTTCTCCCGAAACAGGTGCAAGATTCTGAGAGAATCGTGCTTCAAAACCTTGCGTCTTCATGGTTCCGCGTCCTGTAGGGGTGAAGCATTCGGACAATAACTTATCGGTGAAACCGTAGATTTTCTATCCGAATGCTTCGCCCGTACTTTTTCAGCAAACTCTAACTAAGATTGGGAATATTTTGAAAATGCTTAATGTTAGCTGTAATCAGAGTATAATCGCAATAAATAGCAGTCGCAGCAATAAACAAATCAATCGGGGTAATGAGTTGTCCTTTTATTCTAAGATTAACGTATATTTGAGTAGCTATATCACTAATTTCACGATCATAACCAATTACTTAACTGACTTCTACAAGACGTTCAAATTGTTGTTGTTGATTTCGTGCATCTTTATACAATAAGCCACTTTTAATCTAGTAATAGGTAAAGATTGAAAACGATATATAAGTTTAGTGTTGTCGATAGATGCGGAATTGTTCAATTACTGCGGGATTGCCTCGTAAAAAATAAGAGAGGATATTGGTATCAAGTAATGCTTGTTTCATAAGTCATTTATCCGTCTTAAATCAAGTTGACGATTAGCTTCTGCTTCTTCGACAATCTCTTGCATAGTATTTTCTATATCTGCTGCCATACCAGCAAATTCCATAAAGTCAACGTCTGGATGTTTTGTTTTTATAGATTGGACAAAATGCAGGATTTCCGGCAGCAGAGAAATGGGAGTTGTTTCAATTTCTTTAATAAGTTGTTCTTTGAGTGTCATAGCTTTATCAGTTATCAGTTATCAGTGAGCAGTGGTTAATTCAATCATAGTCGATGATAGGTAATGGGTTACGAATAAATCTGGATGTTGTTAAATTTTCTCTTGACAAAGGCGACTTGACAGGATATTATATTCATAATGGTAAATCCGTGCGCCTACAGACCCTCTTTTCCAACGCTCTTAACTATGATTGGTTTATTCAATCAATCTTCATCTCTAATCCACTCTTAACTAGCTCCCTAGTCATAGTTCATCCCATAATCGCATCAATCATAGTTTAGACTCTTTACCTAATAAAGCAACGCACTAGCCACCGAGTGAGCATCCATAGCAAATAAAACGGCATCCATAGAATAACTATAGGAGTAACGATAATCCACTGCCACCAAGTTAAAGAAGTAGGTTTTTGCTGTTGTCGCAGCCTTTGTAAATTATTACGACAGGTTTTTGTATTAGGATGATTGTCTCCTAAGAGTCGTTTTAACAAATCTAATGCTTCTAGATAGAGAGGTTCCGCTTCTTCGTACCTGCCTTGGGAATAGTACAATCCTGCTAAATTGTTGAGGGAAGTTGCCACATCGGGATGATTGTCTCCTAAGAGTTGTTTTCTCAAATCTAAAGCTTCTAGATAGAGAGGTTCCGCTTCTGTGTATCTGCCTTGGGAATCGTACAATAGTGCTAAATTGTTGAGGGAAGTTGCCACATCGGGATGATTGTCTCCTAAGAGTCGTTTATACAAATCTAAAGCTTCTAGATGGAGAGGTTCCGCTTCTGTGTACCTGCCTTGGGAACGGTACAATTCTGCTAAATTGTTGAGGGATTGTGCCACATCGGGATGATTGTCTCCTAAGAGTCGTTTATACAAATCTAAAGCTTGTAGATAGAGAGGTTCTGCTTCTGTGTACCTGCCTTGGGATTGGTACAAGAGTGCTAAATTGTTGAGGGAAGTTGCCACATCGGGATGATTGTCTCCTAAGTGGGTTCGAGTTGCGGTTAAACAAGCTTGACAGTAGGGTTCAGCAATAGCATACAATCCTTGTCCATTATAATAACGAGCTAAACCCGTATAGGACCAACCTAAATCCTCATCAGCGATATATTGGGGATATTCCCCGACAGATGCTTGTAGATGGAGAAGGAAAGGTTTAAATTCTTCAACGATTTCTATAGTGGGATTCTGTGGCATTTCTGCCGATTTTTTGGCCATAATCCCACAATAACGGCGTTTTGCGGGTTCTGCGTGGGGTGATGCTTCTAACTTATCCCGAAAGTAGCGACGCAACAGGGGATGAATTTCATACCAACCATCACGATTATCCTGAACTAAACTCAGGTGAACTAAACTATCGGTTAACCATTCCT
>NZ_SFBO01000111.1:0-23271 GCF_007095705.1 Microcystis sp. Msp_OC_L_20101000_S702 | reverse complement strand
GGTCTAGAACGGGGTCTGCAAGAGGGGGAACGTCTGGTGGTGGAAAACCTGCTCCGAGTCCGTTTTGGTGAGTTAGACCCAGAAATTCAAGCTATTATCAGCCGGATTTTACAACTGTCTCCGGAAGAATTTACTCCTTTACTCCTACAGTATTCCAAGCAGGAACTCTTAAAGCGATTTCCCCCAGAAAAGTCGCGAGAAAATTGAAGCTATCACCCCCCTTATCAAGGGGGGAAGGGGGGATCGGCACCCCCCTTATCAAGGGTAGGGTTAATTCATGAATTAACCCTACTATAACCCACTAGGGAAGGGAGGGAGACCCTCCCTTTATCGTTCCAGGGTTCTACCCTGGAACGATAAAAGACCATCCTGAAAAAGGATGGCCTTTTATAATAGTCAACTCGGATTCGTCTGCTTACTGGAAATTAAGCGACGATAGTAAAGTTGCCGCCACTTAAACCCCCCGCCAAAGTGAGCGCATTCGTACTTTCCGCAATAAGAATAGAACCAGCCCCGAAGTTACCATCAGCATCGTAGAACAACTTGTTGATAGTTGTGTCGTAACCAAAGCGCACATTGCTCAAGTTAGCACCAGCAAGGTTTCCTGTGTTATCCACGAGGATTGTATTAGCACTGTTAGTTGCACCCGCTACAGCACTAACCGTCAAGGTGGCTCCCACTGCCGGAGCGCCGGCAAAGGCGGCATTACTTAGGGCGAATATATCGTTATTATTTGCATCTGTCTTGAAGTCCTTGACCGTCACGGCACTGGTGGCGATGGCTTTATTCAAGACGAACTGGTCATTACCACCGTTACCAGTTAGTTGATCAGTACCACCGCCACCAGTAAGGGTGTCGTTCTTTTCACCGCCTTTCAGGACATCGGCTAATGCACCACCAGTAATCTTGAAGGAACCATTGGTTTCAAGGGTACCATCAAAGGTTAAGATTTTGGTGGTGAAGGAAGAAGCATCAACAGTTAAAGTGGCACCACTTGCCACAAGGGTGTCCTTAGTGGTGATGGTGGTGTCAGTGGGGGCTTCTTTAAAGATAATCGTCTCAACGTTGGTAACTTTATCAAGAGCAGTAGTAGTGGCTTTAACTGTAACAGTTAAGGTGTCATTGCCATTGTTTCCATTGAGGGCAATACCATCAATCTGATCTGGTTCCGCCGTCAAGGTGAAGGTGTCATCGTTTTTGCCGCCGACAATCTGTTCTACCTTACTGCCTTTGCCCAGGTTCAGGGTCAGTTTTCCAGTAAAGTCAGTGGCATCCAGTCGATTAGTCCCGTCAAATACAGTGATCTTGCCGTCAATGGTTAGGTTCTTGTCCCCAGTAATAACGAAGTTGCTCTCGGCCTTATCGAGGAAAAGGGTGTCGAGAGTCTTATCAGCGTTAGACAGGACACTGTCAGCTTTAACGACTAGGTTGACCTTGCTTTTATCAAATAAGTTGGCCGCGATCGAGGCACCAGCAGTTGTCCCGTTCAGGTTAACCGTGAGATCTTTGTTTAGTGCAGTCTCAATTAGGGTGAGATCGTCAGCGTAACCAGCCACAAGATCAATGGCGTAGTTATTAGCATCTTTGATTTTTAAATCACCTTTGACCACCTGTACTTGTTTGGCTTTGCTAATGTTTTGCAGTAGGACCTCAGCGTTAGCGGCGCCAGAGAATTGGATGGTCTCAATGTTTTCGATATTCGGAGTGACAATACCAACAATTTGGGCGGTCAGTACGTCGTTATCACTGGTGCTAGGGTCTTGAACGAAACTACCGTCCAAGAAGGTTAAAGCCTGAACCGTGTTATTGGAGGCAGTCAAAAACTTATCTGCCGGGGAAACTTTGCTGTTTGCCGAACCGGTGAGAACTGCCCCATCTTCTAACAAGGTAAAGGTAGTTCCCGTACCGCCACCACCAGCGACAAATTCAGCAATTTGTGCGTTAGCCGCCGTTACGCTAGCGGCATTGGCAGTGACCGTATTCACAATGGCCCAGCCAGCACTATACTGGGCTGAGGTAAAGGTGGACGAGCCAGCAGCCGCCATGGCAATCGCGAAGTTTTCCGATACCTGAGCGCGGTTCGTCAAAGCCTGTTGCCGTGAGGTGGGGGAATACTGATTTAAAACGACCGGAAAATCAAAAATCGCCTGGGACGAGGACACAAGATAGGTATTAGCCCAGTAGGTTAATTCTGCCGCTGGAATGTCAGCCTCAGCAATCCCGTAGAGATTTTGGAAAGCTTGGATGACATAAGCACGACGAGCGGCCTCGTTCTGAGACAGCACCGTAGGGGATGCTAACATCGGATAGGCTGTCTTGGCTTGACTAGACGTAGAAAATGCCTGCACCGCCTGATTCCAAGAAACTGACTGACCTTCGGGACTCGCCCAATAGGTAAGGTCAGAAGCTGACGGGGGCAGCTTGGTGTACATCAAGGACAGAGCAATGATTGAAGATTGGGGAATAGCCATAATTTTGTTACCTAAAACTCCTCACACTAGGAAACGAGGTCAAAAATCAAAGAAGCTGAAAACGTCTCTGAAGTATCACAACTAATCATAGGAGAGGCATTATCATTTTGTCAAGCAGAGCTATAGCAATGGGAGGTAGAGTTAAATCCACTTTTTTTCGTGTTACCGAAGATACCGGTGCTAGAAATGCTTGCTAACTCATTAAAAAACCATTACTAGCATAGCGCACGGAATTGCAGATTTGAGAGATAGGCGGTCAAATTTAACATTATGTGACGATTTGCCTTAACCCTATTCGATTTGTTTGCACGAAAAAGACTAATAATAGTGCCAAGCGGGACAGAGCTCTGAGGCCACATTAAGAAAGAGACAGTCCACCGTCGCCAACCCCCCTCCCTCGTCCCGGTACTCATCCCCTAGGTCCCAAAGATGAAAACCGAAGCCTAGTAGCCAATTGGCCAATTCCGTTAACAGAGGTGTCTGGGGTCCATAGCCTCGGTATAACCAACACTCTAACAATAAGACTGAAACCTGGGGGAGGATCTGGACTGCTCCCTTGAGAATAGACCACTCGTATCCCTGGGTATCTATCTTGATGATTTGGGGGATTGGTAACTCTCCCCGCTCCACTAAACCATCTAGGGTGAGAACCGGCACCGTCACGGTTGATAGTGCTAAACCTGACCCCTCCATCGGGAGAGCGGTGCTGGCCACCAGATTAGGAAAAACATTAAGGGTTACAGTTCCCTCCCGTTCTCCTAATGCCACCCCATAGAGGTGAAAATTGTCATGAAGCTTTAAACTTTCGGTCATAAACTGCTGATAAGCCGGCGCGTGGTTCACTAACGGCTCAAATAGATAAAACTGAGACTGGGGAAACACCTCAACAATATCCCTAGACCAGGAACCATCCGAGGCCCCTACATCATAAATAACCTGGGGGTATAGCCCTTTAGCTTGCAAACGCTGGAAAATTTCTAGGTCTAACTGAGCAAACTTTTCCCTCGTTTTATAGGTATCGGCAACGGACTTGTAGGCAGAATTCGTCATGGGTGGCTCTGGTAGTATCAGTTAGGGATTAGTTCTAAACGAGTGTTGTTGACAACAACACAGTCTAGGGCGCTAAGGGTAGCATCGGGGTCACTTAAATCTAAAGCACTACTGGCCACCATATGGGGGAAGATATTTATGGTGACTTCGCCACTTTTTTCGCCTAAAGCAAGGTATAAACGGAGATTTTTTGGGATAATCGCTCGATAGGTGGTATCATAGTTGATTAGAGGCTCAAATAGATGAAATTCCGCCGTGGGAAGCACTTCATGGCTGTCCTTTGACTAAGAGCCATTAGAAGCACCAATATCAAAGTTGACTTGCGGTTGGTAGCCCAAGTTTTTCAGTCTTTGAAATACGTCTAGAGCTAATTGGGCCAATTTGGCTGTGGTTTTATAGGTTTCCCCCACGGATTTATAATTGGTAGCTTCGATAATTATCCTTGAGTATAATTAAGCATAGTGCCAGTCGGGAGTTATTCCAGATTTTGTGTTAACAAAAACACAGTCTAGAGTGGCTAAAACACCCTGTTCGTTACGGTAGGGTTCGACCACATCCCAAAGTCGAAAATTAAAGGGTAGTAGCCAATCAGCAATTTCAGTTAACAGAGGTGTATCTGGTCCGTAGCCCCGATACAGCCAACATTCTAAGACTAAAATATCAACACTGGCGAGGGTTTTTTGCGCTCCCTTCAGGATCGATAGCTCACTGCCTTGGGTGTCAATTTTGATTACCTGGGGTATGGGCAAATTTAAGGAAGTTATCGCTTCATCTAGGGTAAACATTGGCACGGGAACTGGTATAGTTTTGATTCCCGTGCTGGTCATATCTAGGGCAGTGCTACTGACGACGCTATCGGCAAAGACATTGATAGTTGTATCACCACTTTTTTCACTAAGGGCAATTTTATGCAAATGAAAAGAAGGATACATTACCAAAGTTTTTTCGATAAATTCTCTATATTCAGAGCAGTAATCAATTAGAGGTTCAAATAAGTAAAACTCGGCTAGTGGAAGGACTTTTTTAATATAACAAGACCAACCACTATTAGAAGCGCCAATATCAAAGATAACTTGGGGATGGTAACCGAGATTGGACAATCGTTGAAAAACCTGACGAATCTCTTTGAGGACTCGCTCGTCACTCAACTTTTCTAATACTTCTTGATAATTTTGGTTAATTTGGACTGGGTTATCATTCATACCAGCTAATGGAGAAATTTTTATGAGTTTTTTCAGTTTTATTTAATGGCTACATAAGTATGAGATACAGATAGAACTTCATCTTTACTATAGCCTTTACTGTTTAATTCTGCCAGAATAGCATCGGTGAGATATTGTTCTCCATCTTGCCAAATATCATTGCGAATAACATAGGAAACATCAAGGGAAAGAGCCGTTTCTATATACCGATTTGAAGGTAGAAAATTAAAGTAGTCAGAGAACATAAAATCTGCTAGATTCTTAGCATAAATCTCCTGGTTTTCTGATTCTAAAGAAGTTAATAACAATCCTTCTTGCTCTAGTATAGCTACCAGAGGTTTTAAATTTTCTAATTGTTTATGTTTTTGCAGATAGAGAAATATGTCATCTTTTGATAGTCTTAAATGAATCCAAGGATAATCGGCAAATAAACCGTATTGATGATGACCTTCGTAGGAATTCCACAGAGGCGCAGCCACACAGTAAATTAATCCTCCTGGTTTTGTCACTCGCCATATTTCCGAAAAAGCCGCTTCAATATTGGGAATATGTTCCATAGTAGCGGCGGAAAAAACTAGATCGTAGTAGTTATCGGGTCTTGTCGTCGATTCGACTGATTCTTGAAAGTAGGAAACTTTTTCATGAGTTAAGCCTTGGCCGATATCTTCGCAAACATCAAGACCGTGAACGACGGCCGCTTCTAGAAAAAAGCGGCAATCCCTGCCATTGTTACAACCCACCACTAAAACTTTTTTGTCCCTTAGCTTGTGGCTGGGTATATATCTTAGGCAATCGTTAGCAAAATAGTTGAGATAATCCATAAACTTTTTCAATATGGGGAGTTTTTTTGCTATAGCCCCGATAGAGCCAGCATTCGAGAAAGAGAACATCGACTTTAGCTAGGGTTTTGACGGCTCCTTTAAGTATAGACAACTCCGAGCCTTAGGTATCAATTTTGATCACTTGGGGATGGGGTAAACCAAGTCGGGCAATTGCGTCATCAATTGTTAACATTTGCACCGAGATGGGAGTGGTGGGTTGACTCTCATCACCAGTCTGCAAGAGACTACTGCTCACCACGTCCGTGGAAACATTCATCGTCACCTCGCCGCAGGTTTCACCGAGGGCGTATTTATATAGATGAAAGGAAGGTTAGACTCGCAGGATTTCTGAGATTAATTCCCGATAGTCGCTGCTGTAGTCGATGAGGGGTTCAAATAAATAAAATTCTGCTTCTGGTAAAATTCTTTTGATATAACAGGACCAACCACTATTAGAAGCTCCGACATCAAAGATAACTCTAGGTTCATGGCCGAGTTTTTTAAGCCGTCTAAAAGTTTGTCGGACTTCCTGCAAAACTTGATCGTCCAAGTCATCCATCATTTTTTGGTAATCTTCGTTAAATTGATTAGTTTTGTTAGTCATAATTGAAACAGTTAACAAGCAGTTGTTTTTGAGAAACTAATTAATCTACTATGGCAGTTATCTTAATGGTGAAGTAGGAAGTCTCTGGTTTTAGGGAACGCCAGAACTGCGGAACACTCGAACAGTAGCTGGTGGTGCAGAGATGATGCCAAATCCCGTTATACTTCATCTTTATAGGCAACGATGTAAGTCCAACTAGATTAGGATTTTGCTGCTATCTTCATCTAATCCTACAAAATCTTTCCCTTGATATTCCTGCAAACCAAAGCAGTTAAAATCTCCCGGTCTGGAAGTTTTATAGAGAGTGATTTTTTCTGAATAGTTTATCATCGATAAATCATTATGAAAATTCTCCAATAAATAACGAAGATAGTTGTCGCAGTAGTAGGGGTGAGCTAAATAACCTTTATTAAAACCACACAGAAAAAGTTTCAGGGAAAAAGGAAATTGATCAAGAAAGTTAAAAACTGCGGCTGTCACTTGGGGATAACTGGGGTTAAAAAAGTCATCCATACAAATTATTCCTTCCTCACTCAAAAGCTGATTAGCAATCTGTAAATCGTTAAAACAAGCGGAACCGGAATGGGCTCCATCTATGTGGATCCATCTACAGCTGGAAAAAAACTGGTGAAGATTAGCTTCATTTTGCCAAAAATTTTGAGATTTACATCGATAAAAATTACTGTTAGAGTGTACATTTCTGAGAAGCTCTTGGGCTTCGTCAAACATAATCAAGTCAACTAATAGACAGGTTTCTTCTGGGTTAGCATGAAGACAAGATAAAATAGCTGATTTTCCTTTCCACACTCCTATTTCTAAAAAATTACCTTTGATATTATGGTTGGTTTGATAATTTAGTAAGCAATCCCAAGTTATGGCGGCTTGCTCCATAAAAAATCCCTCAACCGAAACTGATTGACTGACATACTCTTGAAATTTACTTGCCATAATTTTACTCTTTAATTGCTGTTTTCCATTCTAATTTGTTAGCAGATTTTAACTAAAATTCTACCAATTACAATTTAAGCTGAAAAGTAGGTAGCTGGCATAACGGAAGCAGACCAAAGTAAGGCTTGATGGAAGACCTGATAATCTTGGAAAAAGAAAACATTGCCCCAAGAATTGTCGAGGGAATAGGCAGAATTACAGTAATAACTAACGTCGGAACTGCCCCAAATACGATAGATGACTAGATGCCAATGATAATCTCTTTCTTTCATGGCCTTGACTAAATCCGGTAATTGATTCATCGCTCCCGAACGACCAAAGGGGAAATTTTGATCCCAAAATTCCGCAACTACCACGGGATAACGATAGTTGCCCATACCTTTGATTACTTCTAAATCAAAGCCTTCTGTGTCAATTTTAACTAAACCAATATCTTTAGGTAATTCCTCACCATCGTGGAGACTAGCTAGGGTTTTAACGGTGACGGAAATAGTATCAGTAAATACTAAACCTTCCGAAAGAGAATGCTTGGTTAAACTGCTATAAAAGCTGGCATCTTGATAGGTGTTGTCTGGGGTTTCATCGGTGGCTATGTGGAGTTCTTGGGTTTGATTTTCGGAACCGAGAGCAAAGGGAAAAAGCCGAAAGTTAGGATGATCACCGAGGCGATTTTTGAGATGCTCGATGACGGGAGGAAAGGGTTCAAAGGCATAAACTTGATAACCAGCTTGTAGGAGACGACTAGAAACATCGCCCCGATTAGCACCAATATCTACTGCAAGACGATGGGGAAGATAGGAATATAAATAAGTCATTAATTCGATGTCTAAATCTTGAAAATATTGTTGATCGGTAATGACTTTATATTTTTGAGAGTGAATATCTTCAAAGATTTGGCGGTTATCTTCGCTGATTTGATGGAGATTTTCTTGTATTTTTTGTATGGTTGCAAAAACAGCATCGCTTTGCTGTTGGTAAGCTTTATAAATTCTCTGGAAAGAATCGAGAATTAAATCACTATGTTTTTGGGAGTCTTGTCGCACATCGCTGGCTATTTTTTGGAAAGTGTCGAGAGTTGATTCGTGCTGTTTTTGAGATTGGCTGTGATTTGTCTGGAGTTTTTCCGTCAAGACTTGAATATTTTTAATTATATCTACGGAAAATTTGAGCAAGAAGGCTTGATTTTCCAGTGATAAATCAGCCTTTCGCTTGGCTTCTGCATTTTCTTGTCGGATTTGCTCCGTGGAGTTATTAAGTTGCTCAACCTTAAAATCTAAGGGATCAAGCTGATTAAGTTTCTCCAGTTTCTCCAGTTTCTCCAGTTTTTGGATTTGTTCAAATTGGACATGACTGAGTGAATCAAGTTTTTCTAGAAATAAATCTTTGACTGCTTTAACTCGCTGAACTATTTTATTTTTGGCTAATAATTGTTTGATCATTTTGGCTAGTAATTGGGTAAATTGTCTTAAGCTTGACTGGGAGAATTTTCAATTTTACGGCTAGTTTCAGGAACTAACAAATCTTGACGAATAAAGACCACTTCTTTTTGGAGAAGTGTGCCATCAATGGGGGATCTCCATTCGCCGGTTTCGTCATAATAACGGAAACCAAGCTGATCCAAAAGATTAAGCATTTCATTGAAAACGAGAGCGTCCTGATCATAGCGAATAAAGGAGAGTTCAGCCACGACTAAATCTACCTGAGCGATAAATTCTTTCGCTCCTTCTAAGACGATATGCTCGGCACATTGCACGTCTAATTTTAATATTCCTCTGCCAGAAATTTGCTCATCTGTCGCCACCTGATCGAGGGTTTTTACTGCCACTGTAATCGTTTCATAGTTTCTAAAATCAGCGGGAGTGAGCAAGGAACTACCGTACAAATCGGGGGAAACTTGAAAACTTAACTGACCAGCTTGATTAGAGATGGCAATTTCTAGTAATTCCGCTTTAGGAATATTACAGATATAGTAATTTCTGGCCGATTGCTCGTATTTTGAGATTAGCGGATCGATGAGGATAAAGCGAGCTTCTGGGAATAATTGACTAGCGGTATGAGACCAAATACCGTGGGAAGCTCCCACATCAACCACAAAATCGGGCTGATATTTTTGCCCTCGTAAACGTCGCATGACTTGATATACTTGAGCATAATCTTTATAAATAATTGAGGGAACGGGGGGTTCAATAAAGTGAACTAAATCGATTGGCGATCGAGATAAAATCGCTTCAAATCTGTCATCGGCTGCTTGTTCTTTTTCTAGGGACTGCCACACCCATTTATCAATACCTTGATCGGAGAATTTTGCCGCTACCTTAACGGCATTTTCTCGCATTCTTTGCTGATTTTCTGGTTTAAGAACGTAGTCCACGGCTGCTGCCAAACTTTCAGGTGTATAATCACAAACCACACCAATTTGAAAGCGATTAATAAAGTTAGCCGCCGAGGTTTTATTACTGCCTAAAAGAATTACTGGGGTGTTAGCGGTGGCGAGGTTAAAAATAATCCGGCCGGGTAAACTAAGGCGAGACAATTCTGTCCGATCATCTCTTTCGTCCATGGTTCCCGTGGGAACAATAACAAAGGGATATGCTTGTAGTTGTTGTCCTAGTTGTTCTTCGGGATAAAGTCCTTGACTATAAAGTCCCCATTTTTCTAATTCTGCGGCAGATTCTTGGAGCCAATAATAGTTAGAATTGCCATACCAATCTAGTTTAATTCCTGCTCCTTGAATACTCTCTAAAAGAGATTGGAACCATTGGGGACTCCAAATGCTCCCTAATAAAGCTCCCCATTTTTCTTGACAGCGTTGGGGAGAAACTTCGGCAACTTCACTATTAATGAGACGGTGGGGAACGATCGCCGGTAGGAGCCAAAATTTGTAGCCGTACTTATTCTCGTAAGCGTCGCGGAGTTCGGGATGGGTGGCAAAACGAACGGAACATTTGCTTAAAAACTCTTTCATCAAATCATCGGGAATCTCCTGAACGCAGATATTCTGATCGTCCATGATGTAGGTGGCAAGGGGAACGTTAAATAATTCCTTAATAGCGATCGCTGTCAGAATATCGCTGGCGTAATAAGGGACACAAAAAACTTTTTGGACTTGATGGTGTCCGAGAGTTTGTAGAATTGATTGAAATATCGCCGGTCGCGACATTTTCTTATGGTCAAGATGGAAGCTTAAGACCCCGAATTGTTGTTCACCGCCATAGTGATTATCGGAACGGATGGAAATAATCTCGCTATCATCGGGAAAGATTCTTCTGACCAAGGCTCCTGTCCCGTGACTTTGATTGACTTCACTAGCGGTAACGATCACACTGCACTTAAGGCTATTTTTCTCGAATTGTTCAAAGCGATTATCGATGGGTTTTCCCTTTTCTAAGGATCTCCAGAGCCAATCATCAAAATGATCGGCTTTTAAGCTTTTGGCTAATTTTTGACTGGAATAACGGAACCGCAGTTGATTGCTTTCTATTCGCAGTTTCTCTATTTCTCTTAATAAGCTTTGAGCTTTATAATCACAGACAGTTCCTAGGTCGAATTCTCTGACGAACTGAGCGGCGGCACTATCTTCACGACCAACAATGATGAGCGGAGTATGAGCAACGGCGGTAATAAAGGGAATGCGGGAAGGCAAACTCAAACAGGCGAATTCGGGACGATCTTGCTCGTTTTCAGAACTTGCGGTGGGAACGATTGCAAAAGGGGCTTGACGTAAGTAGTAGATGAGAGCATCTTGGCTGCAGTAACCTTTAAAGAAGATACCATCTTGTTCTAACTCTACTTCTTGGAATTGCAACCATTGACGGTTAGGATTGCCATACCAATCTAATTTGATCTGGGATTCTCGACATAATTGCCTGAGATTTTCTAACCAAGTTTGAGACCAGATATTACCGATTAAAATCCCTCTTGCCATAGAATCGGGGACTGTAATTTCTGGGGGAATTAAATAACTTTCTACTAGGGGCGGTACAAACCAAATTTTTCTTTCGTATTTTTTACTATAGACTTGACAAAGGGGCTTAGAAATGCCTAAAATTAAATCGCTGCTATCGATTAATTGCTTAACAATCCCATCGGCCACAGCCCTGACATAGATATTTTGATCATCCATCAGGTAGGTACAAATGGGGACTTGAAAGAGAGATTTAATCGCTATGGCTATATAAAAATCCTCGATAAAGTAGGGAATTACTAAGACTCTTTTCGGTTTTAAATAAACAAATAAATTTTGGATTTTTAATAAAATTTCCCCGTAGGAACAACCGCGCACATCTAGACAGAAATTCTGGACACCAAAATCTTGATCTCCTCCGTAGAGATTGGTGGTTCGTAGGGAAACTATCCCACTGGTATCAGGGAAAATTCTCTTTAAAAGAACCCCGACACCGTGATTCTCATTGATTTCGTTTGAAGATACTATAATATCATAACTTTCTTGGAATTTGTCGGCAAAACTATTTAAGTCTTGTAACGACAAACTAAGTTCTTTTTGTAGTTCCTGATAAGAAGTGAGCATAATGATTAATTTTAATAGGCTTTAGCTATAGACATTTCATTGATTTTGACAGGGTTTCTCTGAAAAACAAGGTATAAACTCGTTTCGCCTACGGCCTCGTCATTAAGATAACTGCCGTATTTTTTCTTGGTTATCCCTCAAGAAATTTTATATTTTTCGATATACCCTGTCAAGTTCATTCTCATCCATCCCACAAAACCGAGATTGATCCTTGCAGGTCTTAATGTTTTAAGATTGTTCATCTCCTTTTTACTGACTTCGGCAACTGCTCTCACAATGACCTTTTGATATCACTTTTTGTTTCCCCATCGGGAATTATCATCTTACCTTGGCAGACCAGAACTGATGCACCACCCAGAGAAACTTCCGTGATTGACCGGTTGTTTTTCTGAAACTTTAATTGTATGTTGCTGGGTCTGCCCATTTCCACTCCTGAGATTATCTTCCATTGATTCATCCCTTCCCTAGAAGATTCTAATCCCCCTAGTTTGAGAATTCCGAGACTAATTTGGGGCAGTATAGCACTAGGATAATCTTATGGAACCCTTCTGTCATTTTTTGCCAGAAAAGGGAGAGATGAGCCAATAAAAGCCCATCTCTTGGTAATTTATCGCTCTACCTTACTGACAGCCAAGAAGACTTTACTTGTTACCATTACCCTGCATAGCTAAAACCGCATCGCGTAGTTTATCTGGCACTTCTTGCAGGTGATCCTCATCCCACTGGAAGAAACCAACCCCCATAGTCAAAGAACGCAATTCAACGATGAAATCGTGCATTTCCGCTTGGGGGAGATAGGCCGTCACCTGATCCCAACCTTTCCACTCCGCAGAAGCTTCAAAACCCTGAATTTGACCGCGTTTGCCACTGATTAACTGTAAAACCTTGGCGGTGTATTCTGAGGGAGCGAGAACCGTCACCGATAGAATTGGTTCTAATAAGACTGGATGACATTTAGGCAGTCCTTCCGTCATCGCTAGACGGGCCGCTTGTTTAAAAGCTTGTTCGGAACTATCGACACTGTGATAGGAACCATCGGTGAGAGTAACATCGATATCCACCACGGGGAAACCCAAAGGACCATGACCGAGATATTCCCGCACTCCCGTTTCCACCCCGGGGATATACTGTTTGGGGACAACACCACCGACAATGGTTTCATGGAAGTGGAAACCTTCCCCCCGGGCCAAGGGTTTAATATCGAGATACACATCACCAAAAGCACCGTGGCCGCCGGTTTGGTGTTTATAGCGTCCGTGGGATTTGGTGCTGGTTTTAATCGTTTCCTTGTAGGGAACTTGGGGTAAATGGGTGGTCATCGGTAGATTATACTTGCGTGCTAGGCGATCGAGGGCCACTTGCAGATGAATTTCTCCCTGTCCCCAAAGAATCACTTCTTTAGTATCACCGTGTTGTTCCCAGTAGAGGGAAGGATCTTCTTCGATCAGTTTCGTCAAAGCTGAACTTAATTTAACTTCATCCTTGCGATTTGCGGCGGCAATAGCGAGAGCAAAGACGGGTTTAAGCTGTAATCCTCTGGGAAGATCGGGTTTTTGACTGCCGCTGCTAACCACGTCTCCGGTAGCGATTCCTTCCAAACGACCGAGAGCGACAATTTCCCCCGCTTGGGCCTGCTGTAGGGGTTGTTGTTGTTGTCCCATGAGACGATAGATACCACCAATCCGCACACCGTTCAAGGCCATGCCATCGTTAAGGGTTCCCTGCCAGACTCGCCCTAGGGACAGGCGACCGCCCTGGGGAGTAAAATAGGTTTTGAGGATTTGTACCACTGCATCTCCATCCGCACTGGGATCGAGACCGCGACGATTGGCAGTAATTGTCGGGGCCGGTGTTTCTTCCACTAAAGCGGTAAGGAGATGACGCACACCATAATCCCGTTCCGCCATACCGAAGAACACAGGTACTATCTGATCGGCTCCCAGTTCTTGTTTTAAGTCTTGGAGAATTTCTTCCCGGGAGGGGTTAATATCTTCGAGGAGTTCTTCTAAAAGATGATCGTCAAATTCGGCGATCGTTTCTAGCATTTCTTGTCGAGCAATCTGTTCTTCTTCCTTGAGGTGGTCGGGTAAAGCTACAGGGTCGGCGGGACTGTTAGCATGGTAATGATAAGCTTGTTCGTTGATTAAATCGATGAATCCGATAATTTCGTTGTTCTGACGGATAGGATATTGCTGGGGAACGAGGGGACGACTAGAAACGGATTTGAGAGCTTGTAGGACTTCGTTAAAGTGACTATTACAGCGATCCATCTTGTTGATGAAGATTAGATGCGGAATTTCCCAATCATCGAGGAATTTTAGCAAGGGAGCCAGGGTGAGAACTCGATCGACCACCGGTTCACAAACGATAATAGCAGCACCGGCCCCGACGAGGGCATTATAGGTTTCACTGGCAAATTCGATCGAACCGGGGCAATCGAGAAAGGTAAAATTTAGGTCTTGGTATTGACTATGGGCAACGGAAACTTCTACACTCATCTGTCGATCCCGCGCTTGCGTGGAACTATCACCAACGGTGTTGCGATCGCTAATTTTGCCTTTTCTGGTGATCGCTCCTGTGACGAAAAGTAAACTTTCCAGTAAGGAGGTTTTTCCACTGGAGTAGGGGCCGACAAGGGCCACATTACGCGTGTTTGCTCCGATACTTTGATTCATACAGATACCCCCAAGAATGATTTAGTGATTAGTTGCGGCGATTGGGCGATATTTACACTCGATCGCCCTTGGGAAATATACTGTCATAGCACTGAAAATTACTCTCAGGACGTATTTAGAAGTGAAAGGCCTGTCTTGCCATAATTTTGCCCAGTGCTACAGGTGTATTCTTTCCTACTCTTCACCCTAACTCAGTCTCAAGCATTACATCCCATTCTCGCAATCTCTTGTAAAATCTCGCCTACTTTTAGTTAAGGAACTTGAATAAATGTTAACTAAGCTGTTAACTATCGAGAGTCTTTCTCATCAACCGGATTCACAAAAACGAGATGCAGCCTGATATAGTGAGAGGTCGGGATGATGTTTATCAAGCAATTTTTATGTTGAAAGCTGGAATCGTGGGACTGCCAAATGTGGGAAAATCGACCCTATTTAACGCTCTGGTGGCTAATGCCAAGGCCGAGGCCGCTAATTTCCCTTTTTGTACCATTGAACCGAATGTGGGTGTGGTATCCGTCCCCGATGAACGTCTGGAGGTTTTGGCTAAAATCTCTAATTCTGAGAAAATCGTGCCGACGCGGATCGAATTTGTCGATATTGCCGGATTAGTCAAGGGTGCGAGTCGCGGGGAAGGATTGGGTAATCAATTTTTGGCTAATATCCGGGAAGTGGACGCGATCGTTCATGTGGTGCGCTGTTTTGATAATGATGATATTATTCATGTTTCCGGTTCTGTGGATCCGGCCCGGGATATCGAGGTGATTAATCTAGAGTTAGCTCTAGCGGATTTGGGACAGGTGGAGAAGCGGGTGGAACGTTTACGCAAACAGGCGAAAAATAGCAAGGAAGCCGCCGAAGAATTGGCTATCCTTGAAAAAATCCTAATTTGTCTTAATGACGGTATTTCGGCGCGAAAAGTGGATTTAAGCAAAGAGGAAGAAGAATTAATTAAAAATCTCGGTTTATTGAGTCGTAAACCGATTATTTATGCCGCTAATGTTAGCGAAGATGATCTGGCCACAGGTAATGATTGGGTAGAAAGTGTCCGTCAAATTGCCCAACAGGAACAGGCAAAAGTTGTGATCGTTTCTGCTCAAGTGGAATCGGAATTAGTGGAATTGTCGGAGGAAGAAAGAAAAGATTTTCTCGGTTCTTTAGGAGTAGAAGAAGGGGGATTAAAATCTTTAATTAAAGCTACCTACGAGTTATTAGGACTGCGTACCTATCTCACCACCGGACCCCAAGAAACCCGCGCATGGACGATTATTTCTGGTATGAAAGCACCCCAAGCAGCCGGAGTTATTCACTCGGATTTTGAACGGGGTTTTATTCGTGCAGAAACTGTGTCTTATCAGGATTTAGTTAATAGTCGCACGATGAGCGCCGCTAAAGAAAAAGGTTTAGTCAGAAGTGAAGGCAAGGAATACATTGTTCAAGAGGGTGATGTTTTACTATTCCGTTTTAATGTATAGCTAAAAATAAATCAGGTGAACGCCGCCACCTGATCAAAAGGCTAAACAATTTTACTAAAATAACAGGAGAGCATGACTGAATAAATTCAGTCTTCCTCAATGTTTTGATATAATCCCTCAAGATTTCTGCCCTAAACAATCTCTCAGCTTTTTTTACTCACTTTGCTTAACATTAAACTGAATTTTTTATCTCTTGACATCCTCTAATTTATATTCTATAATCAGGTATAGGGGCAAGTTCTTGTTTAATCAAGATGGCGATGATCTCTGTCCACTAAAAAACTGGTTTGCTAGGAATGCAGTCAAGACTAAAAATATTCTATCTATTCAACAACCCGCAACAGAAAACATTCAAATCAAGCGCAGTAAATGAAAGAGCAAGGATTGTTATTTTCCGAAGATAGCCTGTTACCTGAAAAACTCCCCCAAATTCAGGAATTACGACCTTCTAACAATCTTTCGGCAGTTTTTGAAGAGTGCCATAATTATATTTACGCCAACGAAGGAATGCTCAAAGACAAGATTTTTCACGAGATGGTTAAACTAATCATCATCAAACTTCATGATGAAAAATCTGCCAAGCAATCTGTAAACTTTGGCGTTACAGCAAGTGAATATAAAGCCATCGTAGCAAATAAGTCCGATGAATTTATGTCGCGTCTCAGTCAATTATTTACCTCCATCAAGAATCATTATCGGGGATTTTTCACCGATGACACATTCAAGTTAAAACCTTTGACTCTTGCTTATATTGTAGGCAGGTTACAGTACATTAATTTAACTAAAACATCTGGCGATATAAAAGGGGAAGCCTTCCAGACTTTTGTAAATAGACACCAGCGTGGAGATAGGGGAGAATTTTTTACCCCTCACCCAATTGTACGCCTTGCGGTTGAAATGATAGACCCCAAACCAAAGGAAAAAATTATAGATCCTGCTTGCGGAAGTGGTGGTTTTTTAATTCAAGCAATCAACCATGTTCGACAAAATAATCCAGAGTTCAATATAGCAAGTTTTGTGCAAGAAAGTATTACAGGAATTGAATTTAATCCTGATGTCGCCCTTTCGGGAATGATTCGTTTAGTTTTTGAAGGTGGCACAGGTTCAGAAATTATCTGCACTAATGCGCTTATCGAAGATGAAAAATTAAATAATTCTTTTGATGTTATCTTGACCAATCCTCCTTTCGGAAATAAAGGCAAAGTAGAAGACCAGAAAATTCTTAAATCATATCTTCTCGCCAGGAAATGGCATAAATCAGCGTCCAATGGTTGGGAAGTTTCCCAAGCCGTTTTAGCGGGTCAGTCGCCCGATATTTTATTTATTGAGAAATCTATAAAATTATTGCGCGCAGGTGGACGCATGGCGATTATTCTGCCCGATGGTTTATTACAAAATATCTCTAATGGACCGATTCGGCATTGGTTGCGCTCCCAAACAAAAATATTAGGTGTTGTTTCCATACCGCCGGAAGCCTTTGTACCCTACGGCACTGGAATCAAGACATCACTTTTAGTAGTTCAAAAATTACCAGCAGACAATGATTCTTGTTTTATGGCACAAATCAAAAAAATAGGCTATGACGTTAAAGGACAAACAATATATAAGCGCAACGAGTCGGGAGTTATAGCCCGAAAAAAATCAGGTTTGCCAATAGTTGACGATGATATAGATGATATTTCTCAATCTTTTAGGTCATTTATCAATGGGGAATTTGCACAAAACAGCGATTGTATTTATACAGTTAAGAATACCCTGCTCAATTCGAGACTGGATGCCGAACATTATTTACCCAATGACCAAAAATTATTAGAACATCTAAAATCTATTGGGGCGAAACCTTTAGGTGAAATTGCCGATATTTTGAGAGATGCGGCTGATTTTCGTTTAGCTAGGGACAGTGAAATTAGATATATCGCTATTTCCGATGTTGATTATCGTACAATGCAAGTTGTTTCCCAACAAATAATTAAGGCACACGAGGCCCCATCTCGCGCAACTTATAGATTGTACAAAGGTGATATTATTACAGCAATTTCAGGAGCAAGTACAGGAACACCACGCCAAGCAACAGCCCTAATCACGGAAGATGAAGACGGAGCAATTTGCTCAAATGGATTTTCAGTATTAAGAAATATTCAGGGAGTCGAGCCTTTGTTTTTATTGGTATATATGCGAACAGACTTTTTTTTGCGTCAGATTAAAAGGTACATGACAGGTCATGCTATTCCTACTATTTTAGTAGATGATTTGTCAAAAGTTTTAGTGCCTATTCCACCCCAATCTGAACAGCAGAGAATCGCAAAAAGTATGACCGAAATTCAAGCAATTAGAAAAGAAGCGTTAAAGGCAAGTGAGAATGTTGTTAACGAAATGAGTCTTCTACTTGGCCAATTTGAGTAAAGCAAAAAGCAGGTTAAGCTTAGAAAAGGTCTTAAGGTGGTTGATTTATCCCAACCTTAAGACAGGACTAGAATAGCTAGGATAAATCAACAGAGATTCTCAATTTGCTCGGGAAATGTGCGTCGCCAGGGCCGCCGATTGTAGGATGGGGGTAGTGGTGACGGAATCCGTCGCTAGGGTAAAGAGAGGATTGGAAAGGATACCGGCCAGGGAAGTGGCCACTAGGGAGAGGACAATACCCACCTGTAGGGGACGCATCCCGGTAAGGGTCCAATTGATAACGGGGTAATTTTTCACCGCATCGGACATCTCTTGGGGTTCCTTGACCACCATCATTTTGACCACACGGATATAGTAGTAAATCGAGGCCACACTGGTGACTAAACCAACGAGGACGAGGGCATAAAGTCCCGCTTGCCAACCGGCCCAGAATAGATAAATCTTACCAAAGAAGCCTGCTAGAGGCGGAATTCCCCCCAAAGAGAGGAGACAGATGCTTAAACAGAGGGTTAGGAGCGGATCTTTCTGGTAGAGTCCCGAATACTCAGCGATCTGATCGGTTCCAGTTCTCAGAGCAAAGAGAATCACACAGGCAAAAGCCCCTAGGTTCATGAACAGGTAAATTAACAGATAGAAAATCATGCTAGAGTAACCCGCGTCAGTACCGGCGGTTAAACCAATCATGACAAAACCCGCCTGACCGATCGAGGAATAGGCTAACATCCGTTTCATGCTAGTTTGGGCTAAGGCGACCACGTTGCCGAGGATCATGCTCAAAATTGCTAGAGCGATAAAGATAAACCGCCATTGTTCGCTGACTAGACCGAAAACCGTCACTAATAGGCGAATTGCTAGGGCAAAACCGGCCGCTTTGGAACCTACCGAGAGGAAGGCCACCACGGGAGTGGGTGAACCTTCGTACACATCAGGGGTCCACTGGTGAAAGGGAACCGCCGAAATTTTGAAAGCGATACCGGCAATCACAAAAACTAATGCGATCGCTAAGGCCAGGGACTGACCACCGTTAACATCGGTTAATTTTTGGGCAATGGCACTTAAACTGGTTTCACCTCCGGATAAACCGTAGAGAAGGGAAACACCATAGAGGAAAATCGCCGAACTAGAAGCTCCAATTAACAGGTATTTTAAAGCGGCCTCGTTCGATCGAGGATCCCGCTTCATGTAACCGGTCATTAGATAGGAGGAAATACTGAGCATTTCTAGGGAGATGAAGATCATCACCAATTCACTAGCGCCAGATAGGAACATTCCCCCGAGGGTTGCGGTGAGCATAATGGCCAAGAATTCCGCTAGGGAGGTTCCCGCTTGTTCCACATAACGGATAGACATCAGCACTGTGGAGGCGGTAGAAAGGGCAATAATCGCCCTAAAGACGATACTGAGATTATCGCCCTCAAAAGCCCCTAAAAAGGCCACTGGTTTCGGATTGTCCCAAGTAAAGTAGAGAGCAACCACAGCAGCGAGCAGACCAGCGATCGCAACGTAGGGCAGCCAACTTCTGGCACTCCGTCCCACAATTAAATCGCCGATTAAAATCACCATCAGGGTAATAATCAGGATTCCTTCGGGCCAGATAACGCCGGCGTTTAGCTGACTGGCAACAAGACTAGAAAAATCCATATTGATTGAGGTTAAAGGAATTTGAAGTTAAAAAAGGCTTAATACAAGCTTAGGGCATTTGATCAGCGATTCAGTGATTAGTTATCAGTGATCACTGATCTGGTGTCAGTTTTCAGTTCACTGATCGCCGCTATCGGGTTAAAATTTCTAAAAAACCAGATAAATTTGAGATAATCTTAGCTTTTATGGGCATTATAGTTGTCTCTTGTCTTTTTTATCCTCCTGTCTCAGAGTCTCCTCTGCAAAGGGAAAATCTTTGATTTTTGCAGCAGAGCTAATTTCTGATGGTGACAACTTGTCACCGAAATGTATCCAAGTTAACAGGGAAAAAGTGAAAACTCAGGAAATCATGACATAGACTGGCATCGTTAGTTGTAATTGAAGGATTCTGGTAAAATCAAGCTAGGGAAACACCCGAAAAATCAATTGTTTTTGAGCCATCCGCTTGATTTTATTGTGGAAAAACTTTCTAGTTCGCTCAATCCTTTTCCTTTAGCGATCGCTTGAATGAGTAACGAAACCTATCTCAATCATCCTACTTTCGGTCTATTATACAGAGTGTGTCTATTAGAAGAACATCGGGAATTATTCACCACTCTTTATGCCCAACGTCTTTTTTTTCTGGTGACGGTGGGACCCAAAAAAGTCTCGTTCGATCCGATTAGTCGTTCCGATGCTCGTCTTTTAGTGGAAAACCGGCTGCGGAATTTGCGCCGGGGCAGTAATGTGCAAGAATTTAACAGTCTCAACCAAACTTATCAACAAACCTTTTCAGTCTAGTTCATGACGATCGCTAGTCGTATCGAGTCCATCCGTCTTACCCTACCCCCCTGCACGCGTCTGATTGCCGTCAGTAAACAGGTATCAAGCGATTATATCCGTCAAGCTTACCGAGCAGGGGTGAGAGATTTTGCCGAAAGTAAGCTACAGGAAGCAATCTCGAAGCAGCAAGAACTAAAAGACCTCCCAGATATTTCTTGGCACTTTATTGGGC
This sequence comes from Microcystis sp. Msp_OC_L_20101000_S702, assembly GCF_007095705.1. Classification (NCBI taxonomy): domain Bacteria; kingdom Bacillati; phylum Cyanobacteriota; class Cyanophyceae; order Chroococcales; family Microcystaceae; genus Microcystis; species Microcystis sp. Msp_OC_L_20101000_S702. The sequence continues at coordinate 2,462 of NZ_SFBO01000111.1, read as the reverse complement.
ATCTACAGGCAAATAAAGCGCGCAAAGTCCTAGAATCTTTTGATTTAATCCATTCCCTCGATAGTTTAAAATTAGCCCAAAGACTCGATCGCCTGGCCTCAGAATTAGAGATTAATCCCCAAGTTTTGCTACAGGTGAAAGTTGTCCTCGATCCCGATAAGTTCGGTTGGGACAAGGCCGAACTCATAGCAGATCTTCCCGCTTTAGTCAACTGTCAACAGCTAAAAATTCAGGGTTTGATGACAATTCTGCCCCAGGGATTATCGGCTGGGGAAAAGTTAGCCGCCTTTGAAAAAACCAGCGATTTAGCCCAAATCATCGAGAATAGCTCTAGTTTATGCCTGCCTCATCTATCCATGGGGATGTCTAACGATTATCCTCTGGCCGTCAAGGCCGGAGCCACTTTGATCCGGGTGGGAACTGGCATTTTTGGCGAGCGCATTTACTGAACCATCTGCGTAAATTCACAGAAAAAAACCCCAGAAATTTTAATCATTGGTGATAATATATCTTAAAATTACAGCGTCTAGTCTAGAAACTGGTGGTTAGAAATGAGGAATTGACTTTTTCCCAATCCCTGAAAACTATCCCCTGATAACTAATAACTGAAAAGAGGGAACTAACTGCTGCTTCCAGACGACTAAAATGACGAACCCTTAACAAAATAGTTCCCCTGTACCAAGCGAGAGCAAAGATTGTTAAAGGCCACCAAATAACCCCGACTCTAGACAAGACCACCAAAAAAAATCTTTTGAAGGACATTAGACTGTGAACAACATTTTTACCAAGCTCAAAGATTTTGTCGGTATCTCCGAACAACCGGAAGATGAAGATGAAACCGACTACGAAGAAATGAACTGGGAAAAGTCTTCCCCCCAAGATAGGGATCAAAACGAAGAAGAAGAACCCCTTAATCGTCGTCAACGCGAACCTTTAAATCTCAATACAGCCACATCTATGGGACTCAACAGAAGCAACGTGATCGGTATGCCAGGTATTAACAACAATAATGCAGAAGTGGTCGTGATCGAGCCCCATTCCTTCGAGGAAATGCCCCAAGTTATCCAAACCCTGAGAGAACGCAAATCGGTGGTTTTAAACCTCAACGTCATGGACCCGGAAGAAGCACAAAGAGCCGTGGATTTTGTCGCCGGTGGCACTTATGCAATTGATGGTCATCAAGAACGCATCGGTGAGAGTATTTTCCTGTTTACCCCCAGCTGCGTTAAAGTTAGCACTCTTTCTGGAACTATTCACGATATCGCTGATAACCCGAAAATGGCTCGTCCCGTTTCCTCCGCACCTGCTTGGGCAGCCGAAAGCAGTCGATTAGCTCAATGAATCCTTCCATAGTCCTCTCGTCAGGTTTGTCGAAGCTAGAAATCGATCGATTTATCGAGAGGATGCGTTTTTTCTTGGTAGGATAGCTAAATCTCTCTTTTTTACTTTTTACTTTAAAAAATACTGTGTCTATTCGTTTAGGAATTATTGGCGGTGGAGTGATGGCCGAGGCCATTCTCAGCCGTTTATTAAAAAAAAATGTTTATAGTCCAGAAACGGTGTTAGTCAGTGAACCCCAGTCCCAACGGCGCAACTTTTGGGTTAATACCTATGGAGTGCAAGTCAGTGAGGATAACCGGGAAGCTGCTAGGGCAACTGAGGTGTTAATCTTAGCGGTAAAACCGCAAATTTTAGAGCAAGTAGTGAATAGTTTGCTAGGAATACCCGAAAAACCCCTAATTATCTCGATTTTAGCGGGAGTTACCCTCAATCGCTTAGAAATGGGCTTTCCCGATCGCCCCGTCATCCGGACGATGCCCAATACCCCGGCCACGGTGGGACAAGGGGTTACAGCGATCGCATCCGGTCGTCATGCGGAACCGGAACATCTGGCCGTAGCTAGAGATATTTTTGCTGCGGTCGGTTCGGTGGTGGAAGTTCCCGAGGCTTTGATGGACGCGGTAACGGGATTATCGGGATCGGGCCCGGCATTTGTGGCCCTAATGGTGGAAGCTTTAAGCGATGGTGGTGTGGCGGCCGGATTACCGCGAGCGATCGCCTCTCAATTGGCCATAGAAACAGTTTTAGGGACGGCAACCCTATTAAAAGAATCGGCCATACATCCGGGGGAATTAAAGGATCGCGTCACTAGCCCTGGGGGAACCACGATTGCTGGGGTGAGACAATTAGAAAAAGGCTCTTTTCGCTCAACTATTATCGAGGCAGTAGTGGCGGCCTATCATAGATCTAAAGATTTAGGGCGTAGTTCCGAAAAGTAATCTTTTTATCTTTTTTAACCCATAATTAGGTAGGCGTTAAAAATTATCAGACACCCCCCTTATCAAGGCTATCCATTAGTCACATCTTTCTTAACATAAAATTTGACAAAAAGAGAAAAGTGTGCAAGATGGCTCAAGGGGGTTCTATGGGGGGACTAATTTGATGAGATAGTTTCCAAGTCT